>CAJXNF010000011.1 GCA_913056375.1 uncultured Pseudomonadota bacterium
CTAAGATTGGTGTGGCGGGCAAGGTACTGCAGATTAATAGAAAGCCAGATGCACCTGCCCAGCTTCTGGTTCAGTGCATGGAACGCTTTGAGGTGGTTGAACTATCAGACACATCTCTTCGAAGGGCCCGTGTTCGTTATTGGTATGATGATCCCACTAGCAATGATGAAGAGGTAAAGGCCTACTCCATTTCCATTATCAACTGCATCAAGGAACTAGTTCAGCTCAAGCCGCTTTTCCGAGAAGAACTTTCTTTACTGATGGGTAACATTAACCTGAAGGAACCAGGCACCCTTGCTGACTTCTCCTCTTCAATGACAACATCAAGCGGTGAGGAGTTACAAAAAATTCTGGGGACACGTCCTTTGCTCGAGCGGGCCGAATCAGCGCTGATTCTTTTAAAGAAAGAGTTGGAAATCTCCAAAATCCAAGTGCAAATCAACAAACGGATTGAAGATCGACTCTCCACACAACAGCGTCAATTTTTTCTCAAGGAACAACTGAAGGAAATCAAGAAGGAGTTGGGCTTAAGCAAGGATGATAAAGAGAGTGAGGAAGAAAAATTCCGTAAACGGATGGAAGCGCTCATCCTGACTGAAGAGGCTTCTGAGCGGATTGAGGAAGAGTTGGAAAAACTACGTCTGCTAGAACCAAGCTCACCAGAATTCAATGTTACGAGAGCATATCTGGACTGGCTGACTGTCCTTCCTTGGGGCAAAACAACTGAGGATAATGAAGATATCGAACAGGCAGAGGAAATTCTGCAGGCAGATCACTACGGACTAGAGGACGTAAAGGATCGAATTCTTGAATTGATCTCAGTTGGAATGATGAATGGAAACCTCTCAGGTACCATCATTCTATTGGTTGGTCCTCCCGGTGTCGGTAAAACTTCAATCGGCCAGTCCATTGCCCGCAGCCTGAATCGCGAATTTTACCGCTTCTCTGTTGGTGGAATGAGAGATGAGGCTGAAATCAAGGGACACCGCAGAACCTATATCGGAGCCCTGCCGGGGAAGTTTGTCCAGGCACTAAAGGTTTGTAAAAGTTCAAACCCTGTCTTGATGCTTGATGAAGTAGATAAGATCGGCAGTAGCTTTCGTGGAGACCCTGCCTCTGCATTGTTGGAAGTATTGGATCCCGAGCAGAATAAGGATTTTTTGGATCACTATCTAGATGTTCGCTTTGATCTTTCCAAGGTTCTTTTCATCTGTACTGCCAATCAGCTCGATACGATTCCTAGTCCCCTACTCGATCGGATGGAAGTGATTCGGCTCTCAGGTTATATTCTCGAGGAAAAGTTGCAGATTGCTCGACGACATTTAATTGAAAGACAACTCTCGTCTCATGGACTGAAGCCAGAGGAATTCCAAATTGATGATAACACGTTGAGAGAAGTGATTGACGGATATGCTCGGGAAGCCGGAGTTCGCAACTTGGAAAAGCAACTCAAGAAAATGATGCGCAAAGCAGCCCGTCAGATCGTCACTGACCGAGGCAAGGAAAATCCGAAAACAGAGGTTCAGATCAACAAAGAAGATCTGAAAGAATACCTCGGCAAACGATCATTTACAGAAGAGCAGGCGTTCACAGAGCCAAAAGTAGGAGTCGTGATGGGTCTCGCCTACACAGCCTTGGGTGGTGCGACTCTACATATTGAAGCACGCTCAATCTTTAATAAAAATGGAGGTCTTAAGCAGACGGGTCAGCTTGGGGATGTGATGAAGGAATCAGCTGAGATTGCCTACAGTTATGTTCGATCACTGCTACAGAACGATCCAGATGCGAAAGAATTTTTCGAAGAGAGAATGATTCACTTGCATGTACCAGCTGGAGCGACCCCCAAAGATGGTCCATCGGCTGGGATCACGATGGCCTGTGCTTTGACGTCTCTCATTTTCGACACACCCCTTAAAGCTGGCTTGGCCATGACAGGGGAACTGACACTGACCGGAGTCGTTTTACCGATAGGAGGAGTTAAAGAAAAAACTATTGCGGCTAGAAGAGCAAAAATCAGCGAGTTGGTTTTTCCGGCTGATAATCAAGAGGACTTTGAAGATCTTGATGAAAGTGTTCGTGAAGGAATCACTGCTCACTTCGTCAAAAAGTTGGAGGATGTTTTAGCGATTGGTTTTCCAAATCTAAAATGGAAGCAGCGAATTAAAAAATAATAGGAATTTTCAAAGATGTCTGCTTAACGCTGAAGTTGCTTCAAGGTATCGATAATTTGCTGGAATAGTTGGACCACCATTTCCTTCGGCAAAGGACCAGAATTTTGCTCACATAATCTTGCCAACAAGATTTTTTCTCGATCAGCATGAACAACTGCAAGATTGTTGGCTTTCTTAAGTTCTCCGACCTTGAGCACTAATTCAGCTCGCTGGTTTAGTAACCGTAGCAACTCAGCATCAACTTTATCAATATCCTCCCGCAAAATACCTAGCTGACTCCGAACTTGCTCAGAATTACTCATCTTTCGAATGCTCCAATAATTGAAATCGGTACCCTATCCCATAAACCGTCACGATGCTAGACTCCAAACCGTAAGTCGCCAGCTTCTTTCTAAGGTTTTTCACATGCGTATCAATCGTTCGGTCATAGCCGTTGAATTGATACCCTTGAACTTGTTGAAGTAACGACTCTCGTGACCATACTTTTCCAGGCCTTTGTAACAAAACCTTCAACACCCCAAATTCATTAGGAGTCAGAACAACTTCCGACTCTTCTACCCAAACTTGGTGGGTGGTTTGATCCAAGCGAAGTGGCCCAGCTGTTAGCTCAGCATGATCTTCATGATACGTTCTCCGCAGAACCGCTTTGACCCTGGCAACAACCTCTCTCGGACTGAACGGCTTACAAATGTAATCATCGGCTCCAGAATCCAGACCTTTAAGACGGTCAATTTCTTCCACTCGCGCTGTAATCATTAAGATCGGCACCGTTGAGATGGTGCGAAGTTGTTGACAGATCTCCAGCCCGCTCATCCCCGGAAGCATCCAATCCAAAAGGATTAGGTTGATCTCTTCTTGTGCTACCCAGCCCTGAATCTGCTCATAGTTCAAGGACTCTCTAGTTTCGTAACCAGCCTGTTGAAGATAATCCCTTAACAGATGTGAAATCTTAGGTTCATCTTCTACAATTAAAATTGTCGAACGTGGCATGGTTCTTCAAAGAAATTTTATCATCTAAGACCTTGGGCATAATTTGCTGCCACAAGTTCAAATTGTAATTACAGTTGCAGTTTAGTAAAATATTCAGTATTTTCTTAATTAAACAAAATTTGTTCGACTTTGTTGAACGTTTTTAGAGGGTTAGAAGCGGAAATTTTTTATTCAAGCTAATGAGATGATTGATAATTTATCCCATTGCTTCTTTCTAACCCTAAGTGGAAAGCCAGTGCCTTCTGGTGACAATAACATTTTTCTAAGAAGTGGACTGTACTATTAAAGATCGAGGCGATCATGTCGTAAGCAACTAACGATGTCAAGCAGGCCACAGCTAACTTGGTACAGAACACGTTCATCGAATTCATGCTCTTTAGAGAAAAAATCAAAGAGAATCTTTAAGTCAAATAACTAAACACAAATTTGGTTCACAATTTCTAGAACTAATTCCACTTACCCTTCAACAGCAGGAATCTATGTCTTGCTCAATTTTAATCTGGTCAGTGTGTGAGGTTGCTTTCAGCAAACTTACTTTCTAAGTAAAAAACTGTAAGCCGCTCTAACACAAACTGATCGAGGAGGAACACAATGATTATTTCATTGTTCCCCAGCTTGCGTTGTTAGCAGAAGTGGGGATTTCCGTAACAATTGAACCAACTGAGAGAATAGAAATGGATCTCGTCGCACCCACGGATTACCGAAATGAAGTCAGTTTCGATAGCACCACCCCAGCTGTACGAAATGACATCAGTCAACTGCCACCATCTACAAATTTTAAAGAGGGTACTTCTTACGCAGACAGCCTCGTCGAGGAAACCCGAAGAAGAGGTAGGCCTCTGAAGCTTGATAAGCCGCTTAGGACACGTATGGGCTTTCGAATTTCTGATGAGATGCTTCAAGAAGTAGAGGTGCTTTGCGAACAGACCGGTCTTAGCAAGACGGACCTAATTCTTCAAGCAATCCAAAGCTACATCGACTCGAATCGTGCTTTAACAGGAACTGAGCAACATTCCTGAATAGCGTCACTCATTCGAACCACTCCGGCTTACATGGACGAACGCAAAGATTGATCGTCAAAGATTCTTCTAGCGTTTGTCCATCTTCATCCTCCACGGCCATACTCAATCGAATTGCTCTGGGCAGACAAAATGAGTTACTAGCTTCTGAATTCCGTTCACAAGCTAACTCCTGAGTATCCCAATCTTTTACCCAATTTTCCTGGGTTCCTCCATCAGCTAGTTCAATCTCCTGTTCAAGCAATTCCACCAGAAATCCTGTCACTCTGTCTGTCAACAAGTAATCTCTTCCACCCTCAGACAAATCAGGATCCACATAAAAATCTTCTCTGCGCCACAGCTCCCAACGACCTGTTTCTGAGTTTTCCTGCATCCGATAACCGATCTCATGCAGCCTAGGGTCTTGTTCCCGCCATTCTGGATAGAAACGAGCACGCCGTGCCGCATGAAAGTCAATTGCTGAAGAAGATTCTGCTCCCTGGGGGCCATCAACAAGCCTAGCAATTAAGCCTGTCTCAAAACTATCAATTTGAACCCCGGGACTCTCTGATTCATTCAATTCGACTAGGCGAGACAGGTACTGCATGGCTTGCAGATCATCGAGTACTATCTTCATAAGTAGGCGTAATTCTTCACGACCCCGCAGGGACTTCTCCACGCTCAACGAGGTTCTGGAGATTTGAGAGAAGCTGCTGTAGAGCAAGGTGACCAACAGGCCGAGGATCGCCATGGAAACCAGCACTTCCAACAAGGAGAAGCCGCTGATTTTTCGAAAAAATGATTTATCTTGGATCGGTAGGTTTGACGTAGAGTTCGGCATCGTAGCTATATTCAGATCCTGCCTCATTCCATTTCAGGCGGTAGTAGACCCGTCGGATGATGATGCCAGGCAAGGGTTCAGTATCTTCAATTTCTCGTTCCCATGCGAAGCCAAAAAGAGGATCTTCTTCCTCAGCAATCTCTCCCTGCGCCAACGAAACTGGTGCGTTTAAGCTACGTTCCCAGCGGAGCAGTTCATTTTGAGAACCTGTGATCGCCCGCCATAGGTTCTGTGTAGAATTAAGGATGAATAGTGAGGTCGAGAAGCTTTGATAGATGGCGATCAAAGTCACCACCAGGATAGACATCGCAACCAGCACTTCGAGAACCGTGAAACCTCTGCGAAGTTTCATGAATCCTCAGTGTTGGGATTCAACATTTCTACTCGGCCCAATAAGCCTTTGGTAGCAATCTCCCAAGTTTCTTCTGGCTGCTCACGTTCCCTGAACTGATAGCGGAAGGGAGTAACAAATCCTGAATTATCCACCAAGATTTCCACTTCCTCTGGCTGAATTAATTCTCTCTCTTCCTGAGTCAATAAAACTGCTGCAATCTCCCAATCCTCCGGAATCAAATGCGGGCGCAAGGTGCGCTCCGGATGATCCTCTGCAAATGCTTCACGCTCGCCACTGTCTTCTTCTTCAATGCGGATTTGCTGGTTCTGCAAATCGAACACCAGCCAGTAGGTTCGGTTCTGGAGAATCGCATCATTGCGGAGCTGGCGGAGGGTTCTCGTCAGATAACTCAGTTCCTGCTGAGGAACCTGCGTCATTACAGACTGAAGTTGGGGGATTGTCAGCCCAAGGATCAGTGAGATAACAATGGTGGCAAAGGTCAGTTCAAGGAGAGTAAAGCCTCGACGGGCTTGTTCAGCGTGCATCGTTGGAGGAGATGTCGGCATCCAATTCAGTTCCACCTTCCATCCCATCAGCACCCAGTGACATGATTTCGTAATCGTTACCATCGCTGGTGTAGACAAACTCATTATCCCAGCCATCTTGTGGCAGTTGTTTACTTCTCAGATAAGGCCCATTCCAATTTTTTGGGATAATACCGACTTCTGGACGCTCAAGCAGTGCACTGAGTTTTTGATCAGTTGTGGGATATCTTCCATTGTGTAATCTGTATAGGTCCAAAGCCGTTTCCAGACCACGAATCTGTGTTTTAGTAGCATCAACCGTAGCTTGTGAGGCAGAGTCAAACAGCGAAACACCAACAATGCCCACTAGCAATCCAAGGATCATGATGACGACCATGACTTCGATGAAGCTAAAGCCTTTGCGACGACGACGTATTGGGCGTGTGAGGGGAAAAGTTACGTTAGACATGAAAAATTGGTGAGCAGAGTTAATGAAATTAAAGAAAAGATAAAGAAACTATAGTGTAACTTTTTGACAGTCGCAATCAACTATGCGGGAAAGTTTACATCCGCTGTAAAGGGGAGGGTTTATAGGTTCTGAGAGAATTAGGTACCAAGACACCCATGTGTGACATCAACTGTAACCGAATCAGATAAGCTGCCCCTCTCATTAGATGTTCAGCAACATCAACAACCGATCTTTGTTGAGGATCAGCAAGATAAGAATCCTTTGTCCAAGCGTTGAAAGCTCCCATCGCAGGGCCGCACCAAATCTGATAATCACCCTCACGGCCTTTTTCACCGATATTCGACCAACGCGACGATAGGCCTAGATACCAGCGAAAAATCAAAGCCATTTTTCGTTTGGGATGATTTTGAGCCCGCTCCACTTGTTGAGGGTCGCGCTCCAGAAAGAAAGCTTCGGTCTGCTCCCAAATTTTAGTAAGTGGTTGACGAAACACTTGTTTCTCAAGCTTATCGCGCTCTTCAGTAGGGATTTCGTCAATAGAATCATATCGACGGTACAACTCATATAGTTTCTGAGCTCGCATCGGAAACATGGTTCCTCGCTTGAGCACCTGTAACTGAACCCCCATCTCAAACATATCTGCAGCTGGGGCCATTGTAACATCTGCCATCTCCGCTTGTGCCAATAATCGACGGGTGTGTTCCGATGCACCCGCTTCATAGCAGGCCTGATTCACAGATCCAGTCACCACATAAGCAGCTCCCATTGCAAACGCTCCCATCACAGCCTCTGGTGTACCCAAACCACCACCTACCCCGATTCTCGTTGAATAGGGTCGCGCCTCCTGAATCTCATCCCGTAATTTAAGCATTGTCGGCAAGAGAATTACGAGTGGACGATTATCCGTGTGTCCTCCAGAGTCTGCTTCCACAGTCAGATCGTCTGCCATGGGCACGTGAGCTGCCAAATTTGCTTGTTCCTGTGTTATCCACCCTTTTTCCAAGCATTGTTTCAAATATTTTTCTGGTGCAGGTTCCAAAAATCTTCGAGCCACCTCTGTTCTGGAGACTTTTGCAATCACCCGATTAGTGATCTCGATACCCCCATTAGTTTGGTGAAGACCTGCCGCACGATATCTTACAATAGAGGCTGTCAGATCTAAGAATGCACTCGCTTCAACGCACCGCACCCCATACTGAAGATAGCGCTCGACAGCACCAATTTCCAAAGCTGGCTCGCTAGGGCTATGGATCAAATTGAACGCATAAGTACCATTAGGCAAAGCCTGCTGAATCTTTTGGATTGCTGCCTCAATACGAGAAGGCACCAAGCCAGCTGCACCAAATGAAGCTAAAATTCCTTGCTGTCCAAGAGCAATTACCAGTTCCTCAGAGGCAATCCCATTTGCCATTGCGCCTGCATGATAGGCATAGCGAGTACCATGAGACTGGCAGAACCGAGGATCCCCCAAAAGCGATGGAGACTGCACCGGTAAGATTCCGATTAGAGATTGGGTGAGTTGATCTTCACTCGCGGTTTGGGAAGGAATCCATGTGGCTAGCCCATCAGGACTGTTGAGTAAATAAACTGGTTGGTCAAGATTGAGCAGGTGGGCGTGAAATTTGTGGGGTTGATTAGCAATTTCAGAGCGGGGTACGTCAATTTTTCCTAGTTCGGGTAGTCTTGGATGGTATCGCAACACGGATTCTTTCACTTATTTTTATCATCACGAAAAAGGTTATCCATTGATTTTCCAGAACTTTTCACAGCATTCTGTGGTGATCGTTGACGACTCGCAACCACCAATGACCTGGGTTTGAACGCAAGTAGGTTTGCTCGTGAACGCTCAGCCGTTCTTGCAGGAATCATAGGGATCAACAAATACAGACTGCGAGGCAGTACCTCCACCTGCAGTTGTTGAGTCTCAGCCGTCCAACCACCATATGGTGAAGACATTTGCAAATAATTACCGTGTAATTGGACAAACTCACCCTTACCAAGCCAATTTTCACTCGGTGGCACATGCTGCAATTTGGCTACTCCGTCTGTAGGAGACGACAATTTAGCTGTATAAACCTGAAGATCATTTGCCTTGAGCAAATGACTGTGATTGATCCGCCAAGAATGCAGCGGTTCTTTGTGTAAAGCTAATCTAAAACGCACCTTGCCCTGATGCGTCCACTCCTCTTCCCCAATGGTCACAATCGAGCTAGAAGGTTGACCACTTGCCTGAACTATTATTTCGTTCCAAAAGTACGCGGTCTCGAGTTGTGAGTTTTGATCCGTATATCGAGCTTTGATAACGTTGACGGGGACTGCATGCCCGTTTCGGAAGGTGTGCAAGAGGGGGCTGAAAGTCTCAGAGGTCTGCAACATAGAAAACCATGCCTCTTTCTTCGTAACCTGCCAAAACCCAATCTCACAGGGAGGCTGCCCAATCTCAAACTCCTTCATCAACAGATGAAACGTTTGTGACAATAACTCTGGACTACCAATAATCACTAAGCGCTTACTGCCTCCATGCAGTGCCTTACGCAGTTCCTGCTCCAGCATCATGTGAGGGGTCAAGAAAGAAAGCCCTCCCGGAGTCAGACGTTCCATAATTCTCAAACCGTGTCTACGCCAAAAAAAACGCATGTGTGGTTTTCGACAGTCAAGTATCAGATGTAGTGAAGTTTTCATCAGTTTTCCGTGACTTCGAGTTGGGCCAAGGCCAGATCGACTTGTTTCAACAAATCAGCAAGCAACCCTTGATTTTCCAGAACTACGTCCGCATAAGGCAATCGTTCCTCCTGACGTAGTTGCGAATCAATTCTGGCCTGGGCTTGCTCAGCAGTTAAACCGTTTCGGAGTTGCAGACGTTGAAGGATTTGATCTTTTGGAGCAGTCACTACCCAGATTTGATCACAACGTGATCTCCACTGAGATTCTATCAACAGAGCCGCTTCCAAAAAAACAGGTTTTCCCGAATCCAAAAAACTAGTCAAATCGAGCAGCCGTTCTTCAATCAATTGGGCGATCGGTGGATGAGTGATCTGGTTCAGTTGCTCTCGGGCTTTTGTATCATTGAAAATTATGTTGCCAAGGGCCTTCCGATTGATCTCCTTGTTCTCAGTCAGGATCCCCTCCCCAAAAATTTCCAAAATCTGGTCATAAGCCGGTTGGCCTGGGGTGAGGACTATATGGCCAACTCGATCTGCATTAATGACCGGATAACCTTTTTCACGAAGATACGCGGCAACTGTACTCTTTCCACAAGCAATTCCACCCGTCAACCCAACCAGTGGGTGACCTGCTTCCATCACCAGACCTGCTTGACAAACTTCATTGGACGCAATCTCTCCACAATTTTATGAAAAGTACGCCAAGATATGGGCTCCAAGCTTAGTTCAATCACGGCTTCCCGTTCATTTTTCTGAAAACTTCTCGAGTCCAGAATTGCTACCCCTGCGTCTTTGATCACTTTCGTGATTTGAAACAAAATACCTCGATCATCGATGGTCAGCAAATTCAGTTTATAGCCCTTCAGACGAGATTCTGGCAAAGCCCAGTTGATCTGAACTGGAGGAAGTCCTTTGCGGGCTGGAATCTTAGTACAGTTGCCACGGTGAATCTCCATTTCTTTCTGATCATTCGGAATACCCAGAGCGCGGTCACCTGGAATGGGATGACAGCATGCGCTCAGATGGACAATGCTGTCACTTTCATTTTCGACCTTAAAGACAGGCGCTTCTTTTGTTTGAAACCAAGCTCTGAGGCGGGCAATGCCATGCAAAGCCTGATTTGGCAAAAGTTGATAGGTCTTTAGGAAGTTTTTCAATTCTCTTCGCTGCAGTCCCAATTCCTCCAGGAAACGCTCTTTGGTCAAGCGCTCCTTCGCCAGGGCTTCCTGAACATTCTCTTGCTGGAACCATTGATCAACATTTTGCTGAAAATGGAACAACTCACTCACCAAAAAATTACGTCCAACCTCTTGGGCTTTTCGAGAATTTTGCTGTCTCAGGCTACGGCGAATGTTCAGGTGGCTTCTCGCAGTAATGGATTGTTCCAGCCAGTTTCGGTCAGGATGCTGATCTGGGCGAGCCAGGATTCGCACTGATTCACCGTGCTCCAGTTTACGGTCACGTGAAACCCAATTTCGGCTACTCTGGTCCGCACTTTGGGAGCGTGGAGCATTCACCAGCGCACCCACACAATGGGTTCCTAAATCGGTATGAATCTGAAAGGCAAAATCCAAAACCGTTGCTCCTGAAGGCAAGGTCACCATATCTCCTTTTGGAGTGAACACCTGGATTTGTTCTGACTGCAGGTAGCCCATCACTTCCGCCATCCGCAGTTCCTTGTTTCCACTAAACAGATCGAGTTGCTCAAGGCAGGTTCGATAGTAGTTGGAGAGTTCACTTACCGAACCCTTCCAGTGCGCCATGATTCCATATTCGTTCAGTTGGCTCATCTTCTTTGAAACAATTTCAAAGGAAATGGGCTCACCATCAAAAATCACTTGGGTGTGAAGTCCTTGATGACCGTTCCAAAGAGGATTACTAATGAAATCCCGAATTTTCAGAGGAACAGCGTTACGCTGAGTATGCAGGGCCCCAAGAACCTGATAGCTTTCCAACGGCTCCTGAACCACCAAACGGTAGCCTTCCAAAACCGTTTCTGCTTCTTCAGAACTGTGGATGTAAGAGGCCGGATGTGTCCAGATTTCCTCTATCCTTGTATTTTCCAAACCACATCGCTGCAGAATTTCCTCAATTTGATGATGTATTGCTTGGATGGAAGGTGCTTGTTGTTCTCTCAGTCGCTGCAGGTGTGCAAGAGTCCTCTCATAACGTTTGGGGTAGAGGTATCGGAAACAGAGTTCAGTGTGCTCCTGGCTGATTTCTTCAAGACCGAAACGACGGGCCATGGGCACATAGACATTCAAGGTCTCCCGACTAATGCTACGCTGCTTGTGCCGAGGCATCGCGTCCATGTCCTTCATGTTATCAAGGCGGTCAAAGAGCTTGATGAATAAGGAACGGACATCCCGGACCATTGCGGCAAGCATCTTCTGATAGGTCGCTTCGAGGTCTGCTCCTTTTTTACCAGAATCTGTGGTGTACTTGATCTTCGTCAGTCCATCAACAATATCTGCGTACCATTCCCCATAATTTGTAGAAAGGTAGTCCCAAGTGATCGAGGTGTCTTCGATGGCATCATGAAGGAGGGAAGCCACAACCGTAGGAGCATCAAGTCCCATGTTGCATATGGACAAGGCTACTCGTAGAGGATGAACAATGACCGGTTGGCCCGATCTGCGAATCTGGTTGGCATGATAAGCTTCAATGTCATCGAAGGCTTTTTCAAGGAGATTTTGCTCCAGTTCAGTCCCACGTCGGCGTACATAGTCGCGGATCTGTTGTTTCAGATCCATCACTAACTGGGAGTACTCGTCTGCAGATTCTTGCACCGCAAAAGCACGTCCACTCAAATTTTCTGCTACCGATTCAGACACTTCGGACAACAACGGTCCTCCTTATTCTCACTTTAATCGAGTAACTATCTTCACTAGCCTCATTGTGGACGGAAACTTAGGGATCGTCCCAGACCTGTACAGAAACGCAAGCCCGAGCGTTCTGTAATCGGTTTCCATCCTACTTCATAGCGCTGATCCCAGGTCCACTCTCGAATTTCTCGCATCAGTTCAAAACTGGCTCCGTCGGCCCAGAAAAACAAATACACCTCACTCGGAGACTTCTCAGCCAGCAGTTTTGTGAGCCAGCCGTCAGCGCGACTAACCTCCCCCCACCACTGTCCAGCACCAGACTCTGGAAAGAATTGCAGACAATGATTCTGACTTGATTGAGCTGTCAACTCAACACGGTAGCCGTCTAGATCTGCCTTGAGAGGGAGTTCTGGCTCACCGTCCAGTTCACTCTGAAACGAACGATAGGCTGCAACCCGATCCAGATAGAGCAGCCGATTATCCTGCAATACAAAAAGCAAACTACTTTTCTGTGAGGAATGTGACCATGGTATCCGCTTCTTTTCTATCGTTAACAAGTCATTCGTTTCTTCAGGCGAGACCGGCTCATCTATGGGACTCTCCACCACACTTAACAACGCCATGAAAACTGCCAGGATGATCAGAATCCCAACGCTGTTAGAGACAATATCTACCAGAGAATCTAGGCTTTCGGTAACCTGCGAACTAGAACCTCGTCTCATTCAACCGATTTGGCTTTACGTCGTTTTCGCTTTTTTCGCCGGACCTTTTCAGGCTCAGGTGATGGTTCGTCAGCTAGCACCATCTCTTCTTTGGTGAGTGGCTCTAATTCCTGCCGTTGGTAGTCTTCCTCCAGCTGATTAAACCAACTTGTCAACCGGGGCACCATCTCTTCTTTGTTATTCTTTTCACAGAGGCTGACCATCCTGAGAAAGATTCCCCGCTTAGGAAGGACTCGGAGGGCCTGTTCATAGGAAGTCATTGCTGATTTGTAGTCCTTGCTCACTTCCGCCTGAACCGCTTTTTCAAGAAGCTGTTGTTGTTGACGCTCCAACTCAGCCTCCTCCATTTCACGGATCTTCTTTTTTATTTCTCGTTGTGGCTTCCAGTCTTCCAGATCTCCATAAACGATGAACAGCTGCTTGAGCACTTTAATGGTTGGCAGGATCGCAATGGCCTGCTCCAGTTTATAGACTGCCGCCTTCAAATCAGGCTTCTTCAAGTCAGTTTCTGCCATCTCCAAATAAGCTTCCCGCACAGCCTTCAACTCCTGCCGAGCCACTTTATTGCTTCTGTCCTTGCGCAAGGCTCGTTGAAACACCTTATAGGCATCATCCAAATTGTTTTTCTGCAGCAGCAGGTGTCCGATCCGGTTGAGCAGTTCAACCGATTCAATTTCGGGAATCAACGGCTGGTAGATCTCAAGAGCCCGCTTGAAGTTCTGCCTTTCAAAATATTCTTCACCCCTTTGGAAGCATTCTTCCAGGTCAAAATAACCCTGGGATCGCTGCAGAAGTTTATGGGTTATGAAGAAATGTCGACGAGCCGGCATCACCCTCTCAGCCTGTTGATACAACAGCCCAAGGTTCGCGTTGGCATAGCGATGATTCGGGTACTTACCCAGCAGTTGCACTAGTTTATCGATGGCATCCTGACGTTTTCCCGTTTGTGAAAGAGACAGAATCCAGAAACAGCTTAAGTTCAGATCCTTTGAATTTTCTCCAGATAGTTGATCGAAACACTCCCGGGCAACGTCAGCAATTTTCCGATCAAGACAACAAAATCCCAATGTCAGCAGCAGTTTCTGCCGCAGTGAGAGGTCTTCCTTGGTATCATTCAGGATGTAATCAAAAAGGCTTTGCCAGTGAACCTCATCAGGCTCAACACTCTCATCAAATTCTTCTTCTGTGACATCATCGAGTTCAAAGGAATCGTCCTCCTCAAAATCCTCTTCCTCAGCATCCAACATGTCATGATGTAATTCCCACAATTCAGGAAGGTCCTCCTGATAGTCTGGCAGATAAAAGGAAGTGCGCTGCTCATATTCGCGGATGGCCTGCACTGCCACGCTGTCAGCTAATTCCAGACGTGCAATGGTCGCAGGGAGATTGTAGGTGGCATAGTTGTGCTTCGGCTTCAAGCGAAGGCAGTGTTCATAGAGGCTGATCGCTTGGTTCCAGTCCCCATTTTTTCTGCAGAGATTCCCAATGGCGTTTGCCAAATCAACGTTATCAGGGTTCATTGACAGCAGGCTACTGCCAACTGAAATCAAGGCGGACAAATCACCACTGCCCTGCATATCACGATAGATATCAGCCACAGTTTTAGAGGCCAACTCGCGATGAACCTGCATAGCCTTGCTGAACTCGATCATGGACCGGTCATAAAAATGACTATCGAGCAACTGCTTTCCCCGCTCCAGCAGGGCAAGAGCCTCTGACTCACTGTCCGTGGTCACAGACTTCCGCAATTGATCCAGAATATTCATGTACACATCCAATGAAACTGAAGGTCTATCTGGACTGACCCAACTCCCTGCTTCCACATCTGTGGATTGAAATCAAGCTATGCTGGTTGGTAGGCAAATTGGGTAATGGTGTTCTTGATTCACGAGGACTTATCATAGTAAATCAGGAGAATTTTGGAAATGTGTTCACCTGATTTTTTTCAAGTTCATCGGATTGACAGTACTCATTGATTCTCTCCTCAACCAATCAGGTCAATTCTGGAACTTTTCTTTTCTGCGTTCTCGTCACAAGATCAAATAATTAACAAGCAATAATTCAGCAAACTGACTTCCAAATGGACGACTAACTGCTGAAAGAGCAACGACCCACTAAAAACTTGGTTTCTCTAGCCTGATTAAATTGATCAGGAGTTGCCCTGCGAATCTGACTGCGAGTGGAGTGCCATTGACACTTGGATGGAATGGCCAAATTGCTTCGTGAACTATCAATCTTTGGGAAGGAAAGATCTAATGAGCTATGAAGTTGAAGATTTTCAGCAAGATGTGCTGGAAAAAAGTTTCCAGCAACCCGTTCTTGTAGATTTTTGGGCGGAGTGGTGTGGCCCCTGCCGCACTTTGGGCCCTATCCTGGAACGATTGGCCGCAGAAAATCATGGGAAATGGTCTCTGGTCAAGGTCAACACGGAGATACATCAGGAAATCGCGATGTATTTTCAAATTCGCAGCATCCCCGCGGTGAAACTCTTCATTGACGGAGAAGTAGTCGACGAATTCACCGGCGCACTACCAGAAGCATCCATTCGACAGTGGTTGGAGCAAACGCTGCCCGGAAATAGCAGTAACAACCAACTGCTGGAATTTGCCAAAGAAGCACTGGAAGTAGGAGAAGTGGACCAGGCTCTGCTCGCTCTAAAACGGCTATTGAATGAAGAACCTGATCATGATGAAGGCAGAACTCTACTTGCTCGAATATACTTGGTTTCTCAAGATGAGGATCTGCAAAAGCAAGCAGTGGCGTTGATTGAGTCCATCGGACCCGATTCCAAATTCTTTGATGTTGCGGAGGCTCTTCGGCTGCTGGTGGAGATGTTGGATGACAAGTTTCTGCAAAACCTGCCAGCTAGTCCACATCAAGTTCTCATGAAAGAGGGAATCGATGAATTAAGACGAGGGCGTTTTGATCACGCCCTCAAGCATTGGATTGATGCTCTGAAGAAAGAACGGGAATATCGTGAATTAGCCCGCAAGGCATGTGTGGCAGTCTTTAAATTTCTTGGAGAAGACAGTGAGGTTACACGGCAGTACCGGCCTGCGTTCTCTAGTGCGTTCTATTCCTAATGTATCAGGCGAGTTGGCAAGGATAACCCAACTCACCTGATAGCAGTTCAGCTTTGAGGCTCAACCAGTCGAGGAATCAGAAGACCTTCCACCTTTGGTGCAGCCAGTATTCCTGCTGACATCCCAATCACAAAAAGGATTGGGTTAACATTTCCTGAAAAAATCGAGGTCAACCCAGGCCCAGGACAGAAACCACCCAATCCCCAACCCAAACCAAAAATTACCGCCCCAACTACCAACGGGCGATCAATCACCTTAGACGTTGGGAGTTGAAAGGAACTCGTAAATCGGGGTTGTTCATTCCTTATAATCAGTTGGTAGAGCAACATATACACACCCGTTCCTCCACCCATCACAAAAATTAGACTAGGGTCCCAGTTTCCAGTAAAATCTAGGAAACCAATCACTTTACCAGGTTGGGTCATCCCACTGATGGCTAGTCCAATTCCAAAAACGAAGCCTACTGCAAGGCTTATTAAGTTTTCACGACTACGCAGCACCTCAATCATAATACGCCTCCTAACAGATGATTGGTGACCCAAACCATTCCGATTCCAGCAGCCATGAATACTCCGACCGAGGCCATCGACCGTAAGGAGAGTCTCCCGATTCCACAAATGCCGTGTCCACTGGTGCACCCACTCCCAATGCGAACCCCGATACCAACCAAGAGACCAGCTACTAGAGTAGTGATCATGCCTCGTCCAGCAGTATCTACAAACATCTGCGGTGAAACTAGTACCATCACGAGGCCCGCCAAAACCATTCCCCCAATGAACATGGCTCGCCATGCGATTGCCCCAGGCTGGGGAACAAGTAAACCACGAAAGATGCCGGAGATCCCTGCAATTTTTCCGTTGAAATACATCAAGGCCGCAGAAGCAAGGCCGATCAGGACACCTCCCAGCAGAGGCTCCCAGATCGAAAAATCCTGAATTTGCATAATGATCCTAGTAGTGGAAGAAAAGTATTTAAACCAAAGCCAGAGACATTGAACACCTGATGACAGTTGGTCAAAGACTCCAAAGCTCCTTTCAATTCACTGGATAACCGGCCTGATCCCAGTGCAACATTCCAGTGGTCGGTACACAGATAATGTTTTCCAAACCTTTGTTGTTGAGGGAACTGGTTGCGTAGCGTGCCCGCCTGCCGGAGCGACAGAAGAGATAAACTTTTTCATAGGTTTTAAATTTATCGAGGTATTGCGCCTCATCACCCAGTGGGATGTTAATGCTACCTTGGACGTGCCCGTTGCCGTATTCCTGGGGAGTCCGAACATCAACCAGCAAAACATCCTCAGAGGGATTCTCACTGAGATGCTTGATCTCTTCCATCGTACAAACAGTTTCACTGCCTTGCTCTTCGGTCACACCACAGTCAAGGTTGGCTGGCAATGATTCATCGATCCTTTTCGGATACGGCAGATTTAGATTGTTCATAATTCTATTAAAGTCTTCAAA
The DNA here is from genome assembly GCA_913056375.1 of uncultured Pseudomonadota bacterium. Lineage (GTDB taxonomy): Bacteria > SAR324 > SAR324 > SAR324 > NAC60-12 > JCVI-SCAAA005. The sequence goes on from CAJXNF010000011.1 coordinate 17,081, forward strand.
AGAGTTGTCTGTTTTCAATCTTGGATTGAGGCGTTTTTCTTCACCAACTGATGTGACCAAGCGTCCCCGGTAATCATGTCCTGGATAAATCAAGGTTTCATCCGGCAGTGAGAAGATCTTTTCGTGAATGCTCCGATAGAGATTCTCTGGACTTCCTTGTTGAAAATCTGTCCGACCACATCCACGAATCAAGATAGCGTCTCCGGTGAACACCATGTTCTCAACCTGGTAACTGGTGCAGGCATCCGTATGTCCCGGAGTCGCCAGTGCCTTTAAGGTATGCTTGCCGAACTGAAGCTCTTGTCCATCTTCCAGCAGAATATCTGCACATCCGACCCCAGCTGGCTTCCCAACAGCTGTTTGAGCTCCCATTGAATCTCTAAACATCCCCAAAGCTGTTACATGATCCACATGAACATGCGTATCGAGCGCGTAGAGGAGCTTTAGTTGCAGATCAGTCACAGCTTCCAGATCACGCAAGTACTGCTCTCGAACAGGATCAATGATGACTGCTTCTTTCGTGTCCTGGTCCCACAGTAGGTAGGTGTAGGTCCAGGTATCGTAGTCAAACAATTGACGAAAACCGATTGTTCCCATCTCAGTCTCCTTTGGTAAGTGAATCGATTTAAAGTTGAGGTCCTCAGGCTTGACAGAAGATGCTTTTGACCATCTCAAACAACCTTTGGAACCGTTCATCAGCAATTCGATAGTAAGAGTAATTCCCCTCTCGTCTCAGATTGAGCACGTTATGGAGTTTCAATAGTGACAAATGCTGAGAGAGTGTGGCTTGCTTGAGCCCTGTCAAATATTCCAAATCCTGAACGTTCTGTTCACCTTGCTGGAGGATACAGAGAATCTTGAGCCGCGCTGGGTGTGACAAAACCCGTAGACACTCCGTGGCTTTATTGATGTTTTCCTGTTGATCCACAAACAGACTTCGTAAGTCCATTTCCAGATCAGCATCGAGGGTTCTTGCTGTTTTCATGATCTTTTTCACTAAGAGATTATTACCAATCAGTTGACTGGAATCACGCTACTAAAGGATGGTTTCTTTCGCCAAGATGAAGAGCCCCATGATCAATACAAACCAACCGAATCCAGGCTTCAGTTTGGCGCTGGAGACAAAACGACTGAGATATGTTCCAAGGTAAATCCCAATGATGGAAAGTAGGGAGAACAGAGCCAAAAAACCCCATTCAATGCTTTGATTCCCGAGATCTCCGAGAAATCCAAACAAGGATTTCACTGCAATGATCATCAAAGATGTACCCACTGCCTGCTTCATTGGTAGTTTCGCCAACACGACCAGTGCAGGGATGATCAAAAAGCCCCCGCCGGCTCCGACAAATCCGGTTACCGCTCCGACAATCAATCCCTCTAGAGCAATCATTGGGTAATTGAATTGAAGTTCACCCTCTTGTTCTGATTCACTCCCTCCACGAATCATTGAAACAGAGGCTAGAATCATCACAGTCGCAAAGACCCCCATCACAATCAGATCCCGCCCCACCACAAGATTTCCGAGGTTGAAAATCTCAACTGGAAGAGCGGGCACCAGATACTTCCTAGCCAGGAAAACTCCTACAAATGCAGGTACCGCAAAGATTGTCCCTGCCTTCAGATACACCAATCCCAACTTGAAGTAGTTGACAGAACCAACCAGGGCACTCAACCCAACGACAAACAAGGAGTAACCGGTTGCCAGTACGGGAGGAATTTCAAGCAGATAAACTAGAATTGGCACCGTTAGGATGGAACCCCCACCACCAATCAATCCCATGGTTGCTCCAGCCAGAATCGTCGCCCCAAAGCCAAACAATGCTGATCCACTCGTGGGGATTGTGCCAAAACTGTTGCCGATCAACCCCAAGCCGATTCCAAGAGCCATGATGGAAACTAGCGGTTGCATTTGTCTGAGAAGTGCCATGTGATCCTTTCAACTGACTTAAAATTATTTAATCATTATATTCGAAAATTTGAATATGTAAAGAGAAAAATTATCTGATGTCGCTCACTGAATTACCCTTCGTTTGCGATGTTGTAGGAAAGGCGATAACTTGTTTGTTTAATTATTCACTGGTTCGTCAAGCGTCGACCAAGCTCCTCTACTTTCGCAAAGGCCTGCAGTTCTCATGAGCTTACCACCAGACTATTGGATTCCGTCCGGTTCCTTCCAAGAAATTCTCTACCACAAATCAGAAGAGGGGATCGCCAAGATCACCATCAACCGACCGCATGTTCGTAACGCTTTCACACCTCTAACCGTTCGTGAGATGCAGAAAGCACTGGATGACGCCAGAGATGATATCAACATCGGCACGATCATCCTGACTGGACAGGGTGATCTCGCTTTTTGCTCCGGTGGAGATCAGAAAATCCGTGGAGATGCAGGCTATAAGGATCAGGATACCGGACACCTACGTCTAAACGTCCTTGATTTTCAACGCCAGATCCGAACTTGTCCTAAGCCCGTTGTGGCGATGGTTGCGGGTTACGCCATCGGTGGTGGTCATGTGCTACACCTAATGTGTGATCTGACGATTGCAGCTGAGAATGGGGTCTTTGGTCAGACGGGACCAAAAGTCGGTTCTTTTGATGGAGGTTATGGTTCCAGCTACTTGGCTCGCATCGTTGGTCAGAAGAAGGCCCGGGAAATCTGGTTTCTCTGTCGTCAATACAATGCCCAGCAAGCGCTGGAGATGGGTTTGGTCAATACAGTGGTACCGCTTGAGCAACTGGAGGAAGAGACTGTGGCCTGGTGCCGTCAGATGCTGCAGCACTCACCGACTGCCTTGCGTTGCCTGAAGGCAGCAATGAATGCTGATTGTGATGGCCAGGCTGGCTTACAAGAGTTGGCGGGTGCCGCGACCTTGCTGTTTTATCAAACGGAAGAGGGGCAGGAAGGCCGAAACGCCTATGTTGAAAAAAGGCCACCGGATTTTGGCAAGTTTGTCCGCCATCCCTGAGCAACAGAATATCGTTTCAAGATTTTAGAGAGATACCACATGCAATATCGTCAGTTGGGACGAACCGACCTCCAAGTAAGCCAAATCTGCCTCGGAACCATGACCTGGGCTGAACAAAATACTCAGGAAGAAGCCTTCGAACAGATGGATGCAGCTCTAGATTATGGAGTGAATTTCTTTGACACGGCTGAGCTGTATCCGGTGCCTCCCAGTGCCACTACCTATGGCGGAACTGAAACAATCATCGGTAACTGGTTCACTCAGCGGGGACAAAGAGCCAAAGTGATTCTGGCTACCAAGGTGGTCGGACCAATGATCAAGGCCCCTCACATTCGTGAAGGCCAAACCCGCTTGAACCGAGCGATCATTGAGGAAGCTGTCAATAGCAGCCTCGAAAGACTACAGACCGATTACATTGACCTCTACCAGTTGCATTGGCCAGATCGGAATAGCAATAAATTTGGTCAACTCAATTACTTTCATGATAGTGCGGAGGTTTCCACCCCCATCCTGGAAACCTTGGAAGCTTTAGCAGCCATCCAAAAGACTGGGAAAGTTCGGCATTTTGGGCTCTCCAATGAAACCCCCTGGGGAACCATGCGCTTCCTGCATTACGCGGAAACACAAAATCTACCACGGGTCGTCAGCATTCAGAATCCCTACAACCTGCTAAACCGCACTTTTGAAATTGGCCTAGCAGAGATTGCCCATCGAGAACAAGTAGGATTATTGGCCTATTCACCGTTGGCATTTGGTGCCCTCTCTGGGAAGTATCTTCAAGGGAACCAACCAGAGAACGCCCGTCTCACACTCTACTCACGCTTTGTGCGCTACAAGACCGTTCATGCTGAAAATGCGATTCAATCCTATGTGGATCTGGCTCAAGCCCATGGACTGGATCCTGCCCAAATGGCGCTAGCTTATGTCAACAGTAGACCTTTTTTGACCAGCAACATCATTGGGGCGACCTCGATGGAGCAATTGAGGATGAACCTCGCTAGCAGTGAACTCAAATTATCGGAGGAAGTATTGGCGGGGATTGAGCAAATTCATGGTCTCTATCCAAATCCATGTCCGTGAATTTAGCTTGGGGATCTGTAGTTAGTAATTCAGAATTGGAGGGTTAGTTCATCAGTTTAGAAGAAACTGATTGGCTAAGCACAGGACCTGCTTGTAGCAATTGGGTCTGCTCTACTGGCCCATACTCGGGGACAAGTCTACGCATCACACCCAAGGCAGTTTCCAAATCGTTCTCTGCGATTGCTTTCTTCAGCACTCCGATCTCTGCCTGAATCGTAATCGTCTCTGGCAGAGGCTCGTGGGAGCGAAAAATTCTGGGATGGGTAGTCACCTCAGCCTGCTCCGGTTCAATCAGCAACTCCTCATAGAGTTTTTCACCAGGACGCAATCCGGTAAATTGAATTGGAACATCTCGCTCAGGAACATAGCCACTCAGCTCAATCATCTGTCGCGCTAATTCTGCAATCTTCACCGGATGTCCCATGTCCAACAGAAATGGCTTTTTCAATGTCACCAGTCTAACCAATGAGGAGATTCGTGGGAATTTGTTGGGCCTGGTAATCCTGATGCAAACCACGTATGGGCGTCATCTATTGTCTCCCTGTTTCGAAAAGAAGGGCATCAATTATGATGAAATGTTGGAGACTCTGTGTTTGGTGCTTGCCTGGGAACGTTTCCATCTCGATCCCCAGAGCAGACAAGATCTCCTCGATGCAGAGGAAGTTACCTGGGATCTACAGTTGAGGATCATGCGTGACATTCCGAGAGAGGTTAGGGAACCAGAGGGAAAATTTCCCGGTAGCAAGGGATGGACAATTCCAAAGTTTCATTCTATGCAAAG
>CAJXNF010000012.1 GCA_913056375.1 uncultured Pseudomonadota bacterium
CCCGGAAACTTCATCTGATTGATGACTCTCAATTCAAAGCTAAGCCGCTCATCGTAGGATTTACGGAATTCCTCAAATGGCTCAGAAGATTGATAAAGCTCATGTAGAATCTTTAACCGCTGTTCCAAGCCTGTGTGGGATTCATACTCCAACCAACTATCCAGGGTGTAACCCTGAGGAATCTCAAACTGTGGTAGGTAGTAAGTACTATTATCCAACGAGAGCTCGCAGCTAGCCGCGATCGTAGCGGTATTCTCCAATGCTTCGAGTGGCAGACCACTCGACATGAAAGTCTCCTGCATCTCTGCTTCGGTCTTGAGATAGCACTGATCGGTTAGCATCTGGGGGGCATCCCGGTCTGTCACCTTTCGCTGCATGCCCATCAATCGGAGGATATGCTGAGCCTCGGCTTCTTCGGCATTCACATAGAAACAGTTGTTTGTGCCTACTAAAGGCAAGCCTACATCCCCAGCGAGCTGCATTAATCCCTGATTCACCTCCTCTTGTTCAGCAAGTCCCGTATTCTGAAGTTCCAGGTAGTAGCGACCCGGGAACAGATCTGCGTACCACTGCGCTAGTTGGCGAGCGTCGTCCAAGCGTCCATTGAGGATACGACTACCTAATTCTCCCTCCATTCCACCACTCAGGACAATTAGTCCTTCTCGGTAGCGCTCTAGTAGTATATGGTCAATCAAAGGGACGCCTCGCCGCTTTCCATCCGTGAACCCAAGACTCGCTAGGTAGGTTAGGTTTTGGTATCCCTGTCGATTCTGACAAAGCAACTGCGTGTGAAAGTAGCGCAAATTGGCGTTTGGATCCGGATGTTCTGCAAGTGGAACTTCACTCACAAAGGCTCCCAAACCAATCAAGGGTTTTAAATTTTCCTTCTCAAGAGCCTGGTAGAACTCAACAGCACCGAAAAGATTGCCGTGATCAGTGATGGCACAGGCGCTAAAACCTCGCTCTTTCAAGACCTTTGCGAGCTGCTTGACGCGAATAGCGCCTTCAAGTAGCGAGTACTGGGTATGTAGATGCAGGTGTGTGAACATGGGGAACTGCTGCTGCAGGATTGACAAAGAGGATGGAATGGCTCCCAAGTCTTGTCAAAAAAGGGGTCTGGTGCAAGGCAGTTTGTTGATACCAGCGCGAAAAGAGGGCGTTGAACTTCTTCTAGGTCTGAAGAATTAGGGGAAGGAGTGTACCGGTGAAATGAGCTTGGTTACCCATCATCCAGAGTAACCAAGCAGGGAGACGGAAGACTTAGTAGCGATAGTGTGAAGGTTTAAATGGACCTTCTGCTGAGACGCTCATGTACTCCGCTTGTTGTGGTGTGAGTTCAGTGAGTTTGACCCCAAGCTTACTCAAGTGCAAACGTGCTACTTTTTCATCTAATTGCTTAGGCAGAACATAGACCTGATTTTCGTATTTTTCATTGTTCTGCCAGAGTTCGATCTGGGCCAACACTTGATTGGTAAAACTTGCAGACATCACGAAAGAAGGATGTCCTGTCGCACAACCCAGGTTTACCAGGCGACCTTCAGCCAATAGGATAATACGCTTGCCATCTGGCCATTCGTACTGGTCCACTTGGGGTTGTACATTGATCTTCTTGATGTGAGGGTCCTGATTGAGCGACTTCACATCAATCTCGATATCAAAGTGGCCGATGTTGCAGACAATTGTATTGTCTTTCATGGCATCTAGATGTTCTCGACGAATGATATCGCAGCAACCGGTGGTTGTAACGAAGATATCCCCTCGTGAAACAGCATCTTCCATAGTAGTCACTTCGAAGCCCTCCATCGCCGCTTGCAAAGCACAAATTGGATCGACCTCCGTGACGATCACACGAGCACCTTGTGCCCTGAGTGACTGAGCACTTCCTTTACCTACATCCCCGTAGCCTGCGACGACGGCAACCTTGCCTGCGATCATGACGTCTGTAGCTCGCTTGATTCCATCCAACAGTGATTCGCGGCAGCCGTATAGGTTATCGAATTTGCTCTTGGTCACCGAATCATTGACATTGATGGCAGGGATACGAAGTTTGCCTGCCTGAGACATCTTATACAGGCTGTGCACACCCGTCGTAGTTTCTTCAGAAACTCCTCGAATTTTATCCAACAGATGTGGCGCCTTCTCATGCACATAGCCCGTCAGGTCACCACCATCGTCCAGTAACATATTGGGCCCATCGCCTCCTGGCCACTTGAGCGTCTGCTCCAGACACCACCAATATTCTTCCTCAGTTTCTCCCTTCCAAGCAAAAACGGGAATCCCTTGTGCGGCAATCGCTGCCGCTGCTTCATCCTGAGTTGAGAAAATATTGCAGGAAGACCAACGAACCTCTGCTCCAAGAGCAATCAGTGTCTCAATCAAAACGGCTGTTTCCATCGTCATATGCAGCGAACCCGTGATTTTTGCCCCAGCCAGAGGCTTGGATTCTCCATATTCTTTGCGTAATGCCATTAATCCTGGCATTTCATTTTCCCAAATGGTTATTTTTTTGCGTCCCCAGTCGGCCAAAGACAAATTCGCAATTTTGTAGTCAGTAAATGCCATGCTTCATCCTTTTTTGGTGTGAGCCCGGTAATTTTCTCCGCAGTCTTCTCTTTACACATAGAAAAGACATTAGATTGCGTAGAAAGAGACCAAAGCACAAGCCTTTTCATCACTACATACGCATACAGTGATTTGTGATGAAATAAAAAATTTCAATGATCTGGCACTTGAAATGCGATCATAGTTGGGCTAGTACTTTCGGTTATTCTTGTTGAATGGATGCAACAGAATCTGAATTTCAAATATGTTATCACGATCTCTCCGATCAAAGGGCAGGAAGCTCCTCTCCCCATCTCAACGTCGCAAACCAATACGCCATCGTCCTGAGAGACGTTTGGGAACCCGCCGACTGAGAAAATTACCGCTTTCACTGTTGGCAGCCGTAATCTTTGCGCTTTCCTTGTCTCTGCAGTTGGCTTTGTTCACTTGGGAACCTGCACAACCGAGCCTGCCAGTCTCTCAATTGACTGCACTGAACAAACTCGTACAGCAGATCAATCAGTTGCTGGGACAAGATGAACCGACCAAGCAACTTGCAATTCAAGATCTGCTGGACCAAGAGGTTCAGGGGGCTGTTCAACTGCTTTACTTGGATCGCCAGGTCAAGCAGTCGCAGGTCAGCCTCCCTGATCTACCGCCCCACCAAGTCTTTCAGCCACTCGATGACTCACAAATTCTGCTAACCTTGCCAGTTGGTCTAGATAAGGTCCGTGGCCTGTTAGTTGTCCGACAAAAAGTACCTCCACCTCCTCCACCAGATTGGTTAGCGGCAATGCTGCTGAGCGGAGCAATAGCTGTTGCCTCGATAGCATTGGTACTCTGGTTAAAAACCAGCAACACAATGGGTCAGATTGACCTCCTATGCCGACAATTTCTGCGCTATCGACGAGAAAACGAAACACAGGAAATGGAGTTTCCAACCACCAGTCGACGCCCCAACGAATTGGAACTCCGCGTTGCAGTTCTACAAGATTTGTGGATGAAGTTTCAGAACGTCCAGGTGGAATTAACAGAAAATGTTGAAGCTCTTGAGCAATCCAAGCAACAACTGGAAAACACAATTGAAGACCTACGAAAAGCCAAGCAGCAAGAACAACGTCTGATTGAATTAGGATATGCCGTTGCAGAATTTGGCCACGATATTGGCAACGCCAACGGATCCATCATGAGTTATTCCTCTCTGGTTCTTCAGCAGTTGGATAAGCCCACACTCGAACCAATGGAAGTGGCCCGTGCGTTAGTACACATTCGTAAGATTGAATTGGCCTCAAAAAATGTTGCTGGTCTCACAGAAGATATTCTTGAGTTCGCTCGTGGGAAAATGCAGCTCAACAAAACTCAGCACCAGATTGAAGATTTCATTACTCAGCTAGAGGTTTATCTTGGTTTTGCTGAAGACATGGACATTCAATACAAATATCCTAAGAATATCCACGCAAGGCTAGAATTTGACGGCCGTAAGATTAGTCGCGTACTAATCAATCTGGTGAAGAATGCTTGGGAGAAACTCAGAGAGCAAGAAGGAGGAAGCATCACGGTGATGCTGCATCAGGAACGTAGAAATCTATTGATTCGAGTCAGAGATAACGGAGCACCAATTCCTACACAAGTTCTGCCAGTAATTTTTCATTCTTTCCAAACAGAAGGCAAAGAGAAGGGAACGGGTCTTGGACTAGCAATCAGCAAGAAAATGGTAGAAGCACACGGAGGAGAGATTCGTGCAGAGAATCTAGAGGCTGGAGGCGTCCAGTTTGAAATCTGGCTACCAGATGCATATCAAACGACTTCAACAAATTCCCCGGCAGGGTCCGATGAAACCCTGCCACAGGCTGCCAACTACTGAAGTTCAGGCGAGGGCTAACCACTCAGAGGGACTAATTTCTCGGTCGAACTGATAGGCTGGGTGCTGACGCTCTGGCTCTTGAGCCAGCATGGACTCAACACCTTCCATGAAGGACTGCACAGCGCTGTTTACGCGGCTGTCGAAATCTGCGGATTGAATTCGCATTTCCAGACTATCTTCAAAAACGAGGTTGCTGATCAGCATGGGAACTCCTGAGGAAGCAATGGAAGAAAAGAAGGGAGATTTCAATTCGTCTCCACAAAGAGACGGGGTTAGCTCCCACAATTAACTTGTTGCTACTGTTATCGGTTCCCGATTGCCAAACTTTAGGAAAAAAAGCACGTATCTTGAATTTTTTCGGCAACATGCCAAAAAATTAAGTCGCATTGCCTAACTTTTCTCAAAGCTGCAACAGGCGAACCATTCATTTTGAGGAATCCCTGATGTTGAAAAAACTCCTCCTCCTTGGCCTTCTGAGTTTCAGTAGTCTGGTAACGGTTCTGGCCAACGAGTATCCCACCCAAACTCGCTGTGTTCTCTCTGAACGAGCCCAGCTCTATTTGGCTCCCAGTGATAAAGGAATGGCTTGGCCCACACCACGCTATACTCCACTCCGGCATGTTGATACCAACGCTGATTGGCATTTGGTTGAAGATTTCGAAGGAGATCGCTTTTGGGTCCACAATCAGTACGTCACTGACAATGGCTTCTTAATCTGCGGGGTTTTGAAGACGATGGCCACAGCCTACAGCGGACCAGGGCCAGATCATGAATTGGTGGGAACGCTGCCTGCCTTGATGGGTCTACGCATTGTTGAATACACCTCTGGTTGGATTCATGGGGTTTCTTCCGATGATCGAGAAGTTTGGGTACCAGAGGCAACTGTAAAAATATTCTGACTCAAATCATAGCCTGCTCAAAGCTTCTCGCGCAGCAGGCTCGCCACTCCATCTACCCACTGAGGACTGCTATTGAGCGAGGGCACCAGTTGTAAGTCCTCACCGCCTGCCTCCTTGAAGTCCTCCACTGCTTCCATTCCGATTTCTTCCAGTGTCTCCAAGCAATCGGCTACAAAAGCTGGACAGAAGATCAGTAACCTCTTGATTCCCCGCTTGGGCATTTCTTCGATCACCTGATCTGTGTAGGGTTTAAGCCAAGGAGTACGTCCTAGCCTCGACTGGTAACTAATACTGTATTTCTCCTGAGGAATACCGAGCTTCTCTGCTAAGCGAGTCGCAGTACGATGACAATGTGCGCCATAGCACATCCGGTTCGCATCGCAAAGCGTTGCACAACAATCGGGCTGTTTGAGACAGTATTCACCTGTGTCATCACTTTTCTGTACGTGCCGCTCTGGTAGACCATGGAAGCTGAAAAGCACATGATCTGGTTGCTGCTCCCAATAGGGCTGACCGACAGCTGCAAAGGCCTCAATGAATCGCTCATCATCGTAGAAAGGTTCCAGCAATTGTAGATGGGGAGTATTCCAATGCCTTGATGCTTCTCGGTAGGCTTCCTCCACCGCAGAACCGGTTGAACTCGAAGCGTACTGTGGAAACAGTGGTAGTACGAGAATCCGATCGCACCCTTCTTCACGCAACAGTTCAATCGCAGAACCAACTGAGGGATTCCCATAGCGCATTCCCAATACCACCGGAGTTCCCAATTCTTGGAGGTGTTGTCGGACTCCTTCGGTCAACTGCTGCCCATACACCAGCAGTGGCGAGCCTTCTGGCATCCAAACCTTGCGATAGGCTTTGGCGGAGCGTCGAGATCGAAATGGCAGAATGATCAGGTTCAGCAGCAACCAGCGCCCAATTGGATTGATGTCTAAAACTCGTTCATCACTCAGGAACTGCTTGAGATAGCGACGGACTGCTCCGGATTCCGGGGCATCCGGAGTGCCTAGGTTAATCAGCAGGACACCGGTTTTCATTACAGAGAATCTCCTTGCTATTCGATGGTCAGGGATGCAGCCAAGAACTCCGTCTGGAGTGGTGCACAGATCCGATTGTCACAAACTTGGTAAGCAAGTTGTGCACGTAATTCATCATAACCAGACGGATGGTCGGGAGCAATGCGGATGCGTAGCCGGAGTTCCAGTCCATGCTGATGAACAGATAACTCCTGGGCAAAAGCTTCATCGTAAAAACGAATTGGAGAGCTTTCCTGAAGGGGAGTGACGATTGCGTGACCAGAGAGGATAGTCAACGTGGTGGGTTCCGGGCCAAATTCACCAGCCGGTTTGATCGAGTAGATATGCCAACCTGCTGGAATGAAAACCTGAACCTGAAGCTCCGTTTCTGCGCCAGGAGTTATGATTTCAGGCACCAAAACCGCTTGGATTTCCAGCTTTGGCAAATCTGTTGTTGGAGAGCTTTCAAATAAAGCTGATAGCGAGGAACTTTGACTCCAGACTGAAGAAACTCCCCAAAGCAGACACCCCAGGCTACAGGCGAGTAGCTTCCACATTAGGGTTCGGTTGTCCGAAACACAGGGTCAACCACCTCAATCATCGCAGTTGAGCGCAATGCTTCAATCTGCTTGGTCTCAATAGCTCGCTGCAATTCCAGGCGTAGGTTAGTCCGAATTCTCTCGCGAGCTGTGTCCGGATCCTCCACATCCACGAATCGTCGATTGAAGACGATCAGGTCTGTGCGACCCTCATAAACACTAACAGCAGCTGGGTTGGAGTCATCTAGTTTCAGGCTCAGTTTTCGGAACTCTGGGTTGTCTCCAATTTCTGGGAGGAACCTCGTTGAAGCATTGAAGGCAATCGTAGCAACTTCTAACTCGAGTTCTTCAGCAATCCGCTCCAGTGCGGTGGGCTCACTCTGCAATTCTGTCAACCAACCTGCTCCTTTTTGCTGGGCCAATTCACGAGCGAGCTTCTCTTGAACTTGAGTGGTTGCTATCTCACGGACTTCCTCAAAAGGTCGAGCTTGTGAATCCTGCTTCTCCTGAATCTGGTAAAACACATAGCCTTGGAGAGGATTACGAGTCCACACCTCGTGATCTTTTGGCTGCAACTCACTGGCCTGTTGAGCCAATCCTTGAACGGATCCTAGATCGTCTGGTGTGCTGCTGCTATCCAACCATTCACTCTCCTGAGCAGTTTTCCCATACTGAGCAGCCCAGTCACTAATTGATTTTTCATTAAAAGTTGCCCGAAAGGTATCTCTGGCTTCTTCCAATTCCCGCTGCGCCATTTCCTCTGCCAGGATTGCCACAATTTCCTCACGGACTTCTTCGATCGGTTGTTGACCTCCTTCACGACGCTCTTCCACTTTGATCAAATGAAGACCAAAGGGAGATTCAACGATATCGCTCATTTCGCCTGGTTGCAGTCCAAAGGCAGCACTTTCGAATGCTGGAACCATCTCACCTGGCTTGAACCAACCAAGGTCTCCTCCTTTTTCCTTGGTCATATCTTGAGAGACCTCTTTCGCCTCTTCTGCGAAGTCTGCTCCGGCCACAATACGCTCACGTACCTCTTGCAGTTGTTCACGCCGTTCGGCTTTGGCCGCATCATCGGCATCACCAGGCACGCGAAACAGGATATGCCGAGCACGCACTTCTGGCGGGGTCGTGTATGTTTCAATGTTTCGCTCATAGTAGCGACGTACGGCTCGTTCACGAACATCTTCTACCTTCGTCAGATCGTTGATCCCCAAAGTAAAGTAGGCCAAACGATAACGAGGCAATGTCTGGAATTCATCAGGATTTTCTTGATAATATTGCTGGGCCTGCTCCTCGCTAACACTCACCTCGTCCAGAAAGACCTGCGGCAAGAGTTGCAGTGTTCGCACTTCCAACTTTTCATTCTGAAGTTGGAATCGTTGCTCTACATCTTTCTCGCTGATGATAATCCCAGCTGTCAGCAACTGCTGTTTTTTCTGGAGGAGCAGGTCTAAACGTATAGATTCTTCGTAATCTTCCGTAGGTAGTCGGTTTTGACTGAGCAGAGTTTCGTAAGTTTCAAAGTCAAATTGACCATTTTTCTGAAAATATGGTTGCTGACGGATGTATTCCTGCACCTCCAAATCTGTGGCACGCAGATTGAGACTCTCTGCCATGTTGAGTAGCAACTGTCGATCGATCAGTTGCTGGAATACCTGCTGTCGCAAATTTACCTGTTGAGCAATCTGGTCAGCATTTTCTCCCAGCCGCTGACGTAGCGACTCGAGTTGCTGACCATACATGCGCTGGAAGTCCCGTTGTAGAATCTCCGTTTCATCGACTCGGGCGATCACTTCCTTACGGTCGCCAAAAAAAGAGCCCATTCCAAAGGAAATGACAAAGGTGACACTGATGAAACCCAGCAACAGCTTGAACAGAAAACTGTCGGTGTATTTGCGCAAGTCCTGAATCATAATTACCGAGAAGTACAGAAGAGAGAGTTGGAGCAAAAAACTGATAATTACAGTCAACTTCAGCTTTGTTTGCAAGCTGAAAGCCGGACAAAAGCTCTGCTAGCAATTGACTTTCATCTTGTTTTCTCCGGATAGCCTTTTTATCGTCATTTGATTTTGCAGCCTATGCTGGATCGTCGCCTATTTGCAAACTTCGACTGGGTACTGTTGAGCATTGTACTCACGCTCTGTGCTGTAGGTATTGTAGCGATGTACTCTGCTACGATGGGAAGTCCACAACTCGGTCGTTTTTTGCCAAGACAAATCATTTGGATGGGGTTAGGACTAGCCCTAGCGCTAACAGCAACGGTAATCGACTATCGAATCTGGGCGCAGTTCGGACCATTCCTTCATCTTGGTGCGATCTCTCTACTAATATTGGTACTGTTTATCGGCACAGGCGGGCCTGGTTCACCAGTAGAGCGTTGGTTACAGGTGGGACCCATATTCGTGCAACCCTCGGAGTTTGCCAAGCTGACTCTGGTGCTCTCCTTGGCGCACTACTTTCGGGAAGGCCAGCGTATCGGCAGATTAGGTATCAAGGAACTCATCTGGCCCAGCTTGTTGATGCTAGTTCCCTTGCTGCTGATCCTCAGACAGCCCGACCTAGGCACAGCTCTGTTGCTGCTGATAGTCTTTATGCCGATGATCTTCCTGGCTGGACTGAAGCTGTGGGTACTACTCGCCTCCATAGTGCTGGGACTCTGTTCTTTACCGGTTGCGTGGCATTTCGTGCTCAAGCCCTATCAACAGGAAAGAGTACTGACCTTTCTGGATCCAACTCGTGATCCATTAGGCGCTGGCTATCACATCATCCAATCAAAGATTGCTGTCGGTAATGGGGGAATCTGGGGTCAAGGTGTTGGAGGGGGAACTCAGGGGCAGCTGAACTTTTTGCCAGCTCACCACACAGATTTTATTTTCTCTGTGTTTGCAGAAGAATGGGGCTTTGTAGGAACTCTGACAGTCCTACTGTTGTTCATGGCATTGATCTTCTGGTCACTTGGGCACATTCTCAATACTCAGGATCGGGTCAGTGCGATGCTGACTGTCGGCGTGGTCACGATTCTGACCTCGCATGTACTGATCAACATCGGCATGACCATCGGACTCATGCCTGTTGTCGGAGTACCCCTGCCCTTCTTCAGTTATGGCGGCTCAGCAATGCTCTCGCAAATGTTTGGCATCGGCTTACTCCTCAATGTTCGGATGCGACGTTTTCGCACCGATGAACTCTGAAAATCTTCAATATTGCCTGCTGCATGGTTCGACTCCGCTTTGCTCCTAGTCCGACTGGTTACTTACACGTTGGTGGCCTGCGTACCGCACTCTTCAGTTTTCTCTATGCCCAACAGCAGGGTGGACGTTTTGTGTTCCGCCTTGAAGATACCGATCAGCAACGACTGGTGGAGGGATCCGAACAAGACCTTCTGCAAATGCTACAATGGGCTGGAGTGAACTGTGACGAAGGCCCCAATATTGGGGGTGAATATGGTCCTTATCGTCAGTCAGAGCGACTCACACTCTACCAAGATCATCTACAGATCCTGATGGATTCTGGTCATGCCTACCCTTGCTTCTGCACGCAGGAACGTCTGGACAACCTCAAGCAACAGCAGAAAGCCCAAGGTCTGAATCCCAAGTACGATGGATACTGTCGAGCACTGAAGGCTACAGAAGTACAGCAGCGCCAGGCAGGTGGTGAAGCGTATGTCATTCGGATGCGGATTCCAGACGATGGAGAAAAGATCCTGATTGATGACCTAATTCGTGGGCATGTCAGTATTGACAGCAGCCAACTGGACGACCAAGTACTGCTCAAGTCTGATGGGTTTCCCACCTACCACCTAGCCTGTGTCGTTGACGATCATCTGATGGAGATTACACGCGTAGCTCGTGGGGAAGAGTGGCTTCCTTCCATCCCCAAACACCTTCTGCTTTATCGCTACTTCGGCTGGGAACCACCGCGTTTTGCACACCTTCCACTGATTCTAAACCCGGATCGTTCCAAGCTCAGCAAACGACAAGGTGATGTAGCCGTTGAAGATTTCAAGGCTCAGGGCTATGTTGCCGAAGCGCTAGTCAATTTCATTGCTTTGTTGGGATGGAACACTTCTGATGACCAAGAACTGTTCTCAATGTCTGAATTGATCGAAAAATTCAGCTTTGAACGAGTTGGGAAGGCTGGAGCTGTCTTTGATCGCAACAAACTGGACTGGATGAATCAGCAGTATCTGCAGCGTCTGGAGTTGGATGACCTGATGCAACGTCTGCAACCTTGGTTGGCCAACTCACGTTATTCGGGAGCAGATCCAGAATTTCTACGGAGGGCAATTCAGATCATTCAGCCAAGACTAGTTACTTTGCCCGAAGTACTGGACAAACTAGCGATCTTCTTTGAGGATAAGCCTCAACTTGAACAACCAGAGTTGATCGATTACCTGCACCAACCAACAGCCCAAACTGTGTTGGGTGCTTTTCAAGCTGCCCTGGTTGATGCTGAGACTTGGGATGAAAGCAACTTCAAGCAATTGGTTAAAGAAATTCAGAAAAGTACCGGGATTAAGGGCAAGGATCTCTGGACTCCGCTGCGCTACGCGATCACGTTGGAAGAACACGGTCCAGATCTCAGCATGATGGCTGCGCTCTTCGGCAAGGAAAAATGTCAACAGCTTATCGAAAATGCGTTAGCTCTCACAACTTCCTGAAGCGATTGATGCGAAAATTTCTTCTGCTCAGTTGTCTATTCCTCTTCCTGGGTCAAATCTCTTTTGCCCAACCTACAGAAGGGCTACCCACTGAATGGGATGGCTTTCGGGAACGCTTATTGACGCTTGCTCTGGACCCAAGCGTGTTGGCTCCCGTACTGGCTATTGTGCCTGTTCCACCGGCCGGTTCAGAGGAAGTCACTAAGATCTCTCGCCAACTGCAGCAACTTCTATTTCTTGGCCTAAGTCCCGATCTTCCTCGTCAACTCATCCATCCCCCTCAGTTGCAGCGCATTCTAGATGATTGGAATGGCAGCTTGCGTCTGCAAAGTCGACCATTGACCAATCGTGAGCTTGCTGGACTTGCGGGGGCCGATTGGCTACTAGAAGGCCAATACAACCAGACCCAGGACGGAGTTCAAGTTGATTTGGAATTGCAGGAATTACTGACCAATCGTGTGCTGCTACGCGAACAGCTAACCTGGCCAATCAGTGTATTCAAAACTCCCCAAGCTCCTGAAGCTGCTGACGTCAAGCCACCTGCTGAAAGTACAGAAACCACCTCTCCTTCTGAGGAAAAAAACACTGCTGAAACGGAAACAGCCGTCCCTACAGACACCTCCACAACAAGCACAACAAACGAGACAGCAACCGATAGTGAAAGTGCAACTACTCCCTCAGCTACTGTGGCAGTCCCCACAACACCAAGCCTTGCTTCATTACCGACCGGTGAAGTAAGCGAACAAGAGAGCCTCCCAGATGAACCCACCCCAGTAATTCCTGAACCAGATACTACCGCCAATATCAGCGAAGTAGCTCAACCAGAAGTCTCTCCTACCGTAGATAATCCGAAAGGTGTTGGAGAGGAAACCGCAGAATCCCAATCAATCATTGCTGAGAACGAAGAGGCCAGCACTCCAACGTTAGGCCCGATCAACGAGGTTGATGATTTACAGGACACAGAAACAGTGGCAATGATAGCCCCATCAACCGAAGCCATTGAGGCAGAACCTGAGGATTCTGCTGAAATGAAAATGACTGTGGAGAATACAGCAGCAGATAACAATAGTTTTGATTCAAGTTATACTCAATCATTATCAGAAACATCTGCTGAGCCTGATCCTACTGCAGCACTAGTCATCCCCAAGGGTAGCAGTGATCGTCCAGGAATGGCTTTGCTCGAAGGAGGCTCGTTCCAGATGGGAAGTTTGGAAGGAGAAGACGATGAATGGCCAACTCGTCAGATCGAATTAGCACCATTCTATCTGGATGTGCATGAAGTCACGAACGCAGACTACGCACAGTGCAGTGAATGTATGCGTGGTTATGGAGGCTTTGACACAACTCTGCCAGAACAACCAGTAGTCTATGTGGATTGGGAAAACAGCGCGCGTTACTGTGCTTCCATCGGCAAGCGACTTCCTACCGAAGCTGAATGGGAGTATGCCACTCAAGCCGGGAGTGATGTGGAGAACTCCGACTCTATTCTCGCTGAACTGAGAGAGCAGGCCTGGTTTGAAATGACCTCGCAAGATCTCCGTTCCGCAGCCGTGGTCGGACAACGACAACCCAATGCTTGGGGTCTCTATGATCTGCGGGGGAATGTCATGGAATGGACTGCTGACTGGTATGCTCCCTACGACCAAGCGAAACTACAGAATCCAAAAGGACCGGAAGCACCACCGAATCCAACTTATCCACAGAAAGTGGCACGTGGAGGAGCTTGGCAGGGCTTATTTGGGCGGGCCACTGAAGCTGGCTTGCGCAGTAGCCGTCGCTACGGCTTAGCAGCCTGGACTCAGGCTTTCAACTTGGGATTTCGCTGTGCTGCAGATGCTCTATGATCAGGAAAACAGCGAGTCTGTAAACTGCTTGGCATCATAGGGACGCAAGTCTTCGATGCCTTCTCCTACACCGATGTAGCGAACAGGAATGTCAAATTCGTTGACAATCCCGATAATGACTCCGCCCTTGGCTGTTCCATCCAGTTTGGTCATCACAATCCCTGTCAAATCTGCGGCTTCACGGAACTCACGGGCCTGAAAGATGGCATTCTGTCCCGTAGTCGCATCCAGTACAAGCAACACCTCGTGAGGTGCATCCGGTACAACCTTCCGAATCACCCGCACCATCTTACGTAGTTCCTCCATCAGATTCTTCTTGGTATGCAGTCGTCCTGCAGTATCACAGATGACAACGTCATACTCCTCACGAACTGCCTTCTCGACGGCTTCATACATCACCGAAGAGGGATCCGCTCCTTGGCTTTTGGCGATAATGTCACAATCGGCGCGACGGCTCCATTCAGTCAACTGCTCAATGGCAGCGGCACGAAAGGTATCTCCAGCTCCCATTAGTACACGATGACCATCTCGGCGATACTGAGCAGCGATTTTGCCAATCGTTGTGGTCTTGCCCACACCATTGACCCCGACAAACATCAACACCAAGGGCTTACGATCTGCAACTGTGGGAATTGGCACTTCCTTGTGCAGAATACGCACGATCTCCCCCTTGATCACTTCTCGTAAAGCATCCACATCACGTAGTTCCTGACGTTCAACTCGAGAAGTCACCACCTCCAGAATCTGTTCAGTAGTCTCCGGTCCAATATCGGCTCCCAACAGGGCTTCTTCCAAGCTGTCCAAGACCTCTTCATCAATTTCTTTCTTTCCAAGCAGGGCATTGCTTAGCCCACCGAGCATCTGTTCACGGGTCTTACTGATCCCAGAGCGCAGCTTTTCGTAAAAGTTCTGAGGTTCTGGCGTTGGTACCGAAGCTTCTGGGATTGCTTCCCCAAAGCGTTTGGTCAGTGTACGCTGCTGTCGACGTTCTTCCTGCTTGCGTGTGATTTCCTCCTGAAGGGCTTCGTTCTGTTGTTGCAGTCGATCAAGCCGGACTTCCCGTTGTTTTCGTTCTCGGGCTTCTTCTTCCTGTTGGCGCTGCTTTTCCAACTCTGCCAGGTGCAGTTCTGCCTGTTGTGGAGTCAGCTTTTCACTGACCTCACCAAGCTGACCACCGGTCCACAAGAACAGCAATCCCGCAACGAGGGCACCACTACCAAACACCGTGAAGACAAACCAGATAACCGAAAAAATCATAGTGATTATTGACAAACAAAAATTGGAAGATTTACTGAATCTGTCTATTTCACAGTTCAGTGATCGAACAAGCAATCGTTGAATCAGCGTTGCGAGGCCTGCTCCTCAAGCAACTTCGTTAGCTCATAGGGGGAGAAGATGCCCTCGGTTACCTCACCATTGCGAAGACGAAGTTGAGTTCCGTCATCATTTTCGTAGAGAGTTCCCACCACATTGCCTGACTCATCCTGCCATTCAACTCCGTAGCGGGCTTCACCATCAGACTGAGTGGGAACTACACGTCCCTTGAAGGGTACTTGAGCCAGGTTTTTCAGGTTCTGCTGCATCTGTTGGTACTGACGTTCCAACTTTTGCAGGGCACGTTGGAGTTCCAGAGTATTTTCAAAGCGGGTCAGTTTGTCTGCCCAATAGAGATAAATATCACCAGCTGCTTCCAGAACCGCAGTGGGTGCTCCTAAATCACTTAACTCTGCCGGCAGACTGCTTTTATTTTGTAGAGAAGACTCCAGCTGGCGTGCGGTTCCCTTGGACACCTGCCTTGTGGGCATGTCGAAGCTGAGATTGATCAGCATATCCTTGACATCCACCGGCTCTGGATCTGGCAAAGCAGGGTTACTCTCTACCGTTCGGGTTGGCCCAGTGGGTTTGAAGACCAATTGAGGTAGTTTTTCTCCCAATCCGGCACGGTCTGAGGAGGGCAGAAATATCGCCAACAAGAACACCACTGTCCCGACTACTGCGGCTGTACCCATCCACCACCAGATCGGCCGTTTTTTTCGCTCTGTCCGGTTCTCTTCCCGACCATAAGTTTGGCCTGAACCATCATCCGTGTATCCCCTGACTTTTCGTTCTTCTCGCTCGGGTTGGTTCTCTTCTGCAATATTCAGTAGGTCTGGAGTGATAATCGGCTCTCGAGTCAGTCGCTCAAGTTCAGCGACCAGTTGAGCGTTGCGACGCTGCACCCACTTGACTTTGTCCAGTAGTTCAAAGCCATTGGTCTGCACCTGAATCTGACGGGCATCGTCAATCAGACGTTGAACGCTGGGAGGAAATCTGGAGGTCGGTACCGGTGTCTTGAGTATGTCTCGGCACCGATAACGAAGTTCTGTCGTCAGCATCTGGGACATTGAAACCAGTACATGCCAGCGCTCCCGATTGAGTAGCGGTGGTGGCTGTGGGATCTTCAGCAGGACTTCCTCGTCCAGGGGCATGTCTGGATTGTCTTCTCCGGATTCTGCCTTGCCTCCGGCCTCTCGTCGCTTTCGTGCTTGCTGTTGGCGGTGCAGGTGTTCCCATTCCTTTTTGTAATCTCGCCAAGCACTGTGGAAGGAGTCCCACAGCTGTCTCAGTTCATCTCCACACTCCTGATGCATACCGAACAGAGGAGCCATTTCTGGATAGCGCTCTGAGCTACGCTTGCGCAGGTGAACAGATAGCTTATACATCTGCTCATATTGGTTGGCCACTTCCTTTTGTTGTGATTCGCAGTTCAGCCACTCCCGCTTGGTCAGTGGCTTCTTCCAGTCGATCACAATCGGGTAGCTGAGCACTTGCAGGCGCAGAAAGTCGAGGTAGAGTTCATCCAGCACCAACGGACCCGTACCTGGCACATGCGCCTCTGTCTGCTGTTTGAGTTTTCCCCAAGCATAGATGATCTCATTTTCCTTGCGACTGGCATCTGTCAACGACAATAGATTGCGCCAGTGCTCGGTTTGGATCGGTATAATTTTGGGAACCTCTGCGGTAGTTGCAACTTCTGGCATAGGTTGTCGATGGTTTGGTTTGAAGGTCTGGTTGTTTTGTGTAAGCTAACTCATTTTCCTGCAAATTTCTCGCAAAGCTTTTTGGATTCCTGACAAAGCTCTCGCTATGAGGAAATTCTACAAGTTCAAGTTTCCTGCACGAGCCGCATGCAACTGGTAGGTATCGGTTTTAATCCATCCTTCTGGCGTTTTCTTTTACAGCGACTGGAAAAACACACGGGACACGGTCCACTTGTTGGCACACTGCTAGACCCTTCCTACTTACAACCGGATCGTCTAGTATCCACTTGTGCCCACTTGCAGGACCTGCAACCTGTCTTCACCTTTTTCACACCACATGGCTTCCGAGAGCATCGGGACTGCATCTTTTTTCTTTCACAAATGCAGGCACGACTGCGAGAAGTTCCCTTGGCGCTGGTGTTGGAAAATATTCAGGAAGAGCTGAGTCCTTTCTTGCCACCCAGTCCCTGGGTTCGCCTAACCAACCAGATGCATTTTCGGGTTTCCCATCCCGGAGTGTTCCTAACCCAAAAGTTACGCTCTTTTCCCTGGATCAACCTGCAATCCCGTGTCTCCATGCTGGAGTACGTTGACCCACGAGAAGGCTGGTGTCGTCGCACTGTTCAGGATTTACCGCCACAAACCCTGCTGGCGCTGGATCAGATTCGCTTCCTGGAAGCTGACGACAGGACCCAGTCTGTGCAGGAATGGCTGACTACCTTTCTGGCACAGCAAGCCAAGAGCGTAGAAGCACAGCAGGTCAAAGGGCTACTCCGAACCGACAAGGGATTGTTCCTTTTCCCAGGAGTACCACTGGATGGTGTGATCGAGTTTTCACTTGGAGATGTGAAGATCAAAACCATCTTGGTGCATCGACAGCTCTCCGACCATTCGGCTGCGTTCCGGCGTACTCTGCAGTATCTGGAGACACACGCCAAGCGTCAGCAACCAGTTGCTCCACGACCACAGGCGCTCCGTTGCTTGGGCAGCCTACCAATCTTGAATGAACTAGCCCGCTCCATTCTAGCCACTCGTGGATTCAACAACGTCGAAAGTGTCGAAAGCCTACAACCCGGACAACATCAATTGGGCAATGATCTTCAGGGATTCTACCTACGTACCCTGCCTTCAGTAGAATTGAAAGGCAACGTCATTGACCTCAGGAAGGCGATCAGTGGATTACTGGAACCGGTGTTGGATTTTGTAGAATGGCCCACGGTAGAGGTACCCAAGACGATTGCCAGTACTCCCATGCAACGCAAGGAGTTGGACGAACGACGAGAAAAATTAATTCGTGAAGATGAAAAACTTCGACAGGAACAGCAACGACTGCGGGCTCATCAGGAGCTATACGATCAGGAACAGCAAGTACTGGATCGAGTCGCCATAGTGGGAAGACAGTTGGTCGAGCAACTGGGCAGGAGCCTACCTTGGGAGGAGGTCGCTCAGAATCCCGCCGAATTCACTGGTCGACAGGTCCTGTTATGGTGTGAAGAAGAAGAAATTGTTGCGGAGATGATGCGGAGTCTGGGCAATGTTCCCAAGCGGCTCTGGGTCAATCCAAACGACTACCGGGAATCCGACGATCTACTCCGCTTGGACATTAATACCTATTGTAGTTATGCACAGGATGGCAACTGGATTGTCACTACTCACAGTCGACAACACCTGGAGCAACTAGTCAGCGTTATCTTTACAGAACAACAGCGGGTTCAAGCAATCAACCGACAGCGAGAACAGGCGCTGGAAGGCATCGAACGATCACTGCAACAACTGCAGCAACGCAAGGAGCAACTGGCGTTGCACTGGCTCTACGTTTCTTTGCAACAAACCCTCAGTCCACATCTGACAAACTGAGTGTGGGAAGCCTCTTCAAAGCGTCTCTTCTCTCTAGTTCACCGCGCCTCTTCATCGATCTGCTGTAGACCACTCCAACTGCTGACCAACCAACTTGCGATAGAAGCAATTTGGCCTCCCCGTGTGGCACGCGGGGCCTTGCTGCTCCACTAGGTACAGCAGCGTATCTTGATCGCAGTCAATCCGGATCTCACAAATTTTTTGAATGTGTCCCGATGACTCTCCCTTTTGCCAAAGCTGATCACGAGAACGAGAATAGTAGTGAGCCAGACCCGTTTTTTGTGTGAGTGACAGGGCCTCTTGATTCGCATAGGCCAGCATCAGCACTTCTTGAGACTGGGCATCCTGGACCACCACAGGCATCAAACCGTTCAACTTGGCAAAATCTGGCTGGAAATCGAGACCCTCGTCCAAGTGCATTGTGTCATTCCCCAAATTGTTCAGGGCGTAGGGTCGGGAAGAGGATTACATCACGGATGTTGTTCTGTCCAGTTAGCAGCATGACCATCCGGTCCATGCCGATACCAATCCCACCCATCGGAGGCATTCCATATTCCATCGCTCGTAAAAAGTCCTCATCCAGCGGATGGGTTTCTGCTTCTCCACCTCGGCCCCGCTCGACCTGCTCTTCCATCAACTGCCTTTGACGGATCGGATCGTTCAATTCCGAGTAGGCGTTCGCGACCTCCCAACCCATCACATAGGCTTCAAATCTCTCAATCAATTCTGGATTCTGCCGATGTTGCTTGCAAAGTGGGCTGGATTCCTTTGGGTAATCAGTGATGAAAGTAGGCTGGACTAACTGGGACTCACAGCTTTCCTCAAAAATCAACTGCATAGCACGACCGCGACTGAAGCTCCCATCCAAATGCCAGCCCTTAGCGACTAATAATGCCTGCACTTCTTCATCACTGAGTGTCGTGAAGGAAATTCCAGCAAACTGCTCGATTGCTTCCAACATTGTCAACCGAGGCCACGGTGCCTTAACATCGATCGTTGTTCCCTCGAATTCAAACTGTGTAGAACCATGAACTGCCAAAGCACAGCGTTCAAAGATGCTCTCACAGTGGCGCATCATGTCGTGGTAGTCCGCATAGGCCTGGTAAAATTCCAATGCAGAAAACTCAGGATTGTGCGTGCGGTCGATACCCTCATTTCGGAAATTCTTGATGAACTCAAATACTCGATCAAAGCCCCCGATCACGAGACGTTTCAGGAACAGTTCGTTTGAAATCCGCAGGTAAAAATCGATTCCCAGGGCCTTGTGCCGAGTTACAAAGGGAGTTGCGTTCGCACCGCCGTAGACCGACTGCAATGTGGGGGTTTCAACTTCAAGAAATTGCTGCTCCAGCAAGTAGGTTCGTACTGTCTGAAAGATCAGCGAGCGCTGACGGAAGACCTGAGCCACCTCGGCGTTGAGGGCTAAATCGACATAGCGCTGTCGATAGCGGAACTCCTTGTCCTTGACCTCATCATAGACAACGCGTTCACCTGCAATCTCCTTGACCTTGGGAACCGGCATTGCCCGAATCGCCTTTGACAATACTTCCAAGCGATTTGCGCGGAGTGTCAGTTCCCCTGTTTGCGTGCGCATCATCACCCCCTGCAAACCAAGGAAGTCGCCTAAGTCACAGAGGTTGAAAACTTCGAAGGACTCTTCACCAACCTCATCTTTGCGCACATAAACCTGAAGCCGCTCATGGGCTGCCTGAATGTTGGCAAAGATCGCCTTGCCCTTGCCACGCACAGCCATCAAGCGGCCTGCAAGTGATATTGGCGTTGCATCCGTCAGCAGTGTATCTGCCTGATCACGAAGCTCTTGGATCGTATGAGTGCTCTGGAAAGCGTAAGGATAGGGCGAAGTGCCCTGGTCACGCAGCTGTTGCAGTTTTTCCAGACGAATACTGCGGCTATCTGCGGTGGAGTCGGGTTGCATGAATATTTGAATCAGTCAGCGTAAAAAGGAGGGCAAAATAGTCGTGTTACATCTATCAAGCGTCGAATCCCTCGACTCAATGTCGGCGAGATTCAAACAACTGTTGTGAGAAACCCAGCATCTGCTGCTGGATTTGATCGTGAGAAGCCTCAGGATAGGCCT
>CAJXNF010000013.1 GCA_913056375.1 uncultured Pseudomonadota bacterium
AATGTAGGAACGTCCTCCGCTGAGGGCCTGGGTGTTTTCTGAGAACGTGACCGGTTCAAAATAGTAGGAGAACCGATCGTTTTGGCGGACCACATTGACGTAATCGGCGATCTGACTCAGACCATCAAGATTGCTGGGCAAGTAGTTGGGCCGATAGTGAATATCCTGAAAATTGACACAGCCTTGGGCGAGAATCAGGTCAATGCTTTGGGGAGTACTGCTCTTCTGACATTCCGGCATCAACTCAACGTAATCTCGGATAGAGGCTACCGTGGATGCTTGTGAAGTAACGGTTGCAGAGAGTTCAGACGGATAGGTCAGCGTGATCCCATCTTCGGTTTGGCTAGCTTGGATCTCTCCTTTGTAAGCCAACGGTGAATCCCTCAGAATCGTGCGTTGGTCTTCAGAAAACTGGTCTTGATCTCCACCGCCCCAGGAAGCCCAGAACATGATGTTCTCAGCACCTCTCCCTACGCACTCTTCAGCAGAGACCTGTCCATTGTTGTTGCTGTCATAGATGGATTTGTGGCACTCCGCGGTGTCATCCAGGGGGTCGAACTCTACTCCATTATCCTCTGTTGGATGCCAGAGACCAAGCAGATGTCCGGCTTCGTGGACAATGGTCTCAGCAAGTAGTTGATTATCGACAGATTGATTGAAGAAAGGTCCTGATAAGTGAGAACCCAAGCTGACCAGCACTCCATTGTGTGGTCCCTGGATACCTAAAGACCCTGGAATACCCGCAGCGATCCCCAGAACTCCTCCTCCTTCCACTTCATCAACCAGAAAAATATTGACAGCGTCGGCTCTGCCTTGGGTGACCAGCGCTTGGGTTTCTGAATTGAAGAAACTGTCCGAGACCGTTCTGTACTGTTCTTCGCTAACGGTGATCGTTGGAGCAATTGTAATGTTGAGATTGTTGTTGGTGTAGAGCCCCTCCACCAGCTGCCAAACGGTGTCGAGATTATAGCTCTGACCACTGGCCAGGTAGGGTTGGAGCAGCAGGGTGGAGTCGCCACCTGTAGATGGATCGTCTTCACGGACGGTCAGCTTCAGTTCACTGGCTCCACTAATCTGGTAGGTCCAGGTTCCGGCTTCAGCGTCAATATCGGGTCTCATCGGTACAAGGTAATTGTCATATCGGCCATCGCCAAAGCTGGTGAGTCCACTGGCAGTGGATTCGAGGTAGGCTAACTCATCACGTCCGCTGGGACTGGTCAGGCGGGTGATTCGGGCTGTCCCATTCGAAAAGGCCGATAGCAGGAAGGAGGTGGTGTTGTCTGATAATTGGAAACTGCCGCTATTCAAGCCACTGAGAGTGCGGACTGTTGTTTGACTACCTTGAGAACTAAGTGATGGGACACCTGAAGTTGGATCATCGTTGGTTCCATTCTCATACGTTGTAGTAGTCGAACCTCCGCCCGGAGGACTGCAATTGAACAGTAACAGTAGGCTCAATATAAAACCGCTCAATCGCAAAAAAGAACTCATTCTATTCGACCTGTTTTAGGGAAGCTGACGATATTCCAAGGTTCGCAGATATGTGTTGGCACGATCAGGAAAATCGGTGAAGATGCCATCAACGTCTGCTTCGTAGTAGAAAATGTGCAGCATCTCTTCAAAAGACTGTATATAAGTAGGCAATCCATCCGCCCGCAAGGTATAGGTGTAGACTTTCAGGCCTAGTTCATGGGCATCTTTGACCAATGAACTCAGTTGTGGCGTTCCGGATAAGTACCTTCCCTGTAGCACATGACCGGTCCAGACTGCAATCCCCTGCACGTGTTCAGTCAGAGTCTTTAACCCCTCTTTGGTGAGCAGGAACTCATAGTCAGTTTCATCACTTTCCTGCCAGGAATTTTCACCCAAGAGTTGCAATAACTGAAATTCGGTCTTTAGTTCATTGCGTAACCGTTTGACTTCAGGTGCATCAAAGCTTTCGAGAATGATCGGGCAGTTGTTGTCGTTGACAGAGAGATCTTTAAGAACCTCCAGAATTTTTTGGCTAAGATCCCGTCCTTGTTGGTGATGCCAGCCCGGACTCTTGATCTCGATCAGTAGCCCTACTTTCTTGCCAGTTGAGTGATTGAGCCCCTGAATCAGTTGCACCACCTCTGCCAGTGTAGGGATTTCAAAGCGAGAATAGCCTTGAGGGAAACGTCTTGGGAAAGCTGGATTTCCCTGCTGATCACGTCGTTCAGAAACTCGAAGTTGCCGTAACTCTTCCAAGGAAAAATCTAGTGCATAGCTGAGGTTGTCTTGTCGCTGTCTTCCGGGAAAACGCTGATTCACGTCCGTCAAGCGATCCAGATAGGGATCGTGCAACACAATCGGTTGATCGTCTTGGGAAAGAATCACATCCAGTTCCAGCCAATCGCAACCCAACCCATGCGCCATCGCAAAAGCTGGTAGTGTGTTTTCAGGTAGGTATCCGGACGCACCGCGGTGGGCAATGACCCACTTCTGCTGACCTAAGGCCATCTTGGTTTACTCCAAGAAATGAAGGTGTTGCTAAAAAAGTTACAAAAAAACTGATTGCAACACTCTCCGATCATAAGAGCAAGTGAGGTCTTGCGAAACGATACTGAACAGGAATATGGGGGCTGCCGTTTTTGCCAAGTCAATCTATAGTGCTGCTTAGTCAACAGTTTTGGAGATTTTCTTGTTTCGATTTTTGTAAGCTCTCACTGAGGATAGCCATGCGTGCTTTGATACAGCGTGTTTCGATGAGCCAAGTTCGAGTTGATGGTGTGACTATCGGCCAGATCGAGCAGGGAATGCTTGTTCTGCTTGGAGTAGCCCCCGATGATGAGCTGGCAGACAGAGATTGGTTGCTGCGCAAGATCCTGAATCTGCGCATTTTTGCTGATGAGGAAGGTCGGATGAATCATTCAGTCACAGATATTCAGGGAGGATTGTTGGTGATTTCACAGTTCACCCTCTTTGCCGATGCGAGCCAAGGGAATCGTCCTTCGTTTATTCGCTCGGCTCCACCTGAATTTGCTGAATCGGCATACAACGATTTTCTTGAGAAACTTCGCCAGAATCATAGCGGTTCTGTAGCCGCAGGGCGTTTTGCTGCAGATATGCAGGTTGAACTGATCAACGATGGACCCGTCACTTTGTTGTTGGATTCCAAGCAGAAGAATTTCTGATTCAATTGCTACCAAAGAGGGGGCATGTTGCTTGCTGCAAGTAGATATATCTAGGCTTTAAAAGTTATAATTCTACAGAAAATCAGAATGTTGAGGTGTTTTTATGAATTTTCAAGCACACCTGCAAGGCGGGTTGGTTGCGGGCAGCATTGCAGTTGGTGTGGCCTTGGGAACTGGCTATGCGGAATGGCAAAGTGATGCTTTGCAGCGATTTTTGGATCAACCACTCGATTTTGGACAACCAATTTCGCTATTGTTGAGCTTGTTCGTTACAGCAGTCTTTATGGCTCTGTTTCCTGATCTGGACACGACTTCAGTACCGCAACGTTGGTTTTTTCGGGCGATGTTTGTAATGTTGGCGATTCTCTACTTCCAGAAGGAGCTGGAGGTCTTCTGTCTGCTTGCCTTCGTTACGCTGTTACCAGTGATGCATAAGCATCGGGGCTGGACCCACTGGAAAGTGACTCCATGGTTGGTTGCCTTTTTTCTAGCAATTATTTGGGAGTATTTCCGAGTACAGGACACTTGGCGGGATCGCTTCTCCTGGGAGAACGTTTGGGATGCATTGCATAGTAGCTGGGCCTTCGTGTTCGCCTGTGTGCTTGGACACTATACCCACTTGTTGCTAGACTCACGACGGATTCGGCTATTGCCATTCATTCGAAATAAACCTCAGCACCACTAGCCTGCCATCTCTTGCAAGGCCTCTATGGGCAACATCATCAAGGTTGATTTTTCGGGGCGTTGGTCTCAATCGCTGGATCAGTTGATTGAACGCCACATCAAGGAAGAGACTTTTCCAGGCATTGAGATCCTCTTTGCTCAAGGCCCTGAAATTCTGCTCCATAAGACCTGGGGTCGACAGGAAGCGGGTAGTGATAAGCCGATGGGGTTGAATACCGTCTTTGATATCGCTTCCTTAACAAAACCAGTAGCGACAACCAGCCTGATCATGCTTTTGCAGGAGCAAGGAATGCTTGACCTGGAAGAGCCAGTGGCAACATTCCTTCCTGGATTTGGTAATGGGACAAAATCCAAAATCACTCTGCGCCATTTGCTCACTCACACATCCGGATTACCTGCCTGGGCAAATCTGTATGAGGACTCTGATTCGTTTGAAGTCGCTCGTCAAAGATTGATGGATATCAACCAAGAGGCCCAACTTGATCAAAGAGTAATCTATAGTTGTCTGAATTTTCTGTTGTTGGGCCAGATTATAACGAAGGTGACGAACAGTGATCTCAGTCGTTTCTTTGAACACAGCATTAGCGAACCACTCTCACTGGAAAACACGCTCTTTTCTCCAGCCAAGCACTGGAAAGACCTGAGTGGGATTGCACCTACTCAATATTGCCCGTGGCGCAAGCGTCTATTGCGTGGTGTTGTCCACGATGAAAATTGCTATTTCTTCGGTGAAGAAGCAGGCAATGCGGGTTTGTTCTCAACGGCTTTGGATCTTCATCGCTTTTGTTGCATGCTTTTGAATGAGGGGAGCCTGGATGGCGTCACGATCCTCTCTCCATCTTCTGTGCAGCAGATGCTCAGCAACCAGAACCAGCCGCCACTGAGTACCCGTGGATTGGGTTGGGACTTCAAGGATGTAGTTCCTGGATATTGGAGTTGTGGCTTTCTGTTCCCTCCCGGAGCAGTTGGACACACTGGTTTTACAGGAACCTCGATCTGGTTTGATCCCCTCAATCAATGGATTGCGATTGTACTGACGAACCGGGTTCATCTCTCACGAGATGGCAATCTCGCAGCAATGCATCAGTTCCGTCCACGACTGCATAATTTGTTGCTCTCTATGGTCTGACCAAAAAAACGTGAGAAAAAAAACATAAAAATATCTTTGCTTCCTGCAACCTTAATCTGCTAGTCTGTTTGCTCAACATCGTCTTGCTGAATTCTCGCAGGAAAGCTTATGCACAAAGCAGATCGGCCTTCGTTGACCAGTAATCAACTAGCGGAACAGGTTTCCAACTCTCAATCGCTGGAAGCAAATCTTGAGGGTGCGATCCTCGAATACGCCATCAACACCTTCCCCTTCGCCGACTCCTTCGACTACTTCCCTGGACTAGAAAACGCAGACTTCCGCGAGACTCTTACAGAAATGATCACCAATGGTGGGCTCAAAGTGGGCTTTTACTATGAAGAGATGCAGGAGAGCTTAACACTCTTCTACTTTCTGAAGGTGCGGAACCAGGCTCACATCGTACTCGGCCTGGATCCCGAAAATGTTCAGGTTGCCATCAACGAAGACATTGACGGGGTCTTTCGCATTGATGAGGAGCAGTACATTGAGCTTCTGCAAATCCCCCTAAGTTGAATTCACTCACCATCTACCAAATCTTCCCTTCCAAATTTTGAAAAGCATGTTGCGAAATCCTCTGGGACGCTTTCGCCTGATTGCTCAGGTTGAGGGTGCTTCCTACATCTTGCTTGTTTTCATTGCAATGCCCTTGAAATATGGAATCGGCTGGGATTTGGCTGTTCGATATCTTGGCATGGCTCATGGCGTGTTGTTCATCGCATACTGCTTGGCTCTTGTAATCACACGCAACGTGGTTCCATGGAGTTTTGCGAGGATGATCGTTCTCTTCGTTGCTTCACTAGTTCCCTTTGGTACCATTTGGGCGGATCGTCGCCTCAAAGAAGAGGAAACTGAGTTGTTTGGTAATCCAACCTCGTCAGCAGCAAATCCTGCGACCTCCGAGGCTTAGATCCAAAATCGACCTTACTGCCATCCATATCGCCTTTTTCTCCAAGACCAATAGCTTGGCCTGTTGAAATTCCACCAAAGAAAATCTCTCGGTTCCCAAACAGTTTGGCTGATGGACGCTAAGCGAGCAATACGCTCCGAGGTGGCTGGATGACTTCGGAGCAGAGTAGTTCCTGATGGATGAACTGGTGCAGAACTACCTGGATTAATTTTAGTCAAGGCCTGTATCAGGGCTTGAGGGTCACCTGTCAAACGCGCTGCTCCCAAATCTGCTTGGAACTCCCTAGTTCGTGAAAGCCCCGCTTGGAGGAGTAAACTTAGCCATGGAGCCACTATCACCAACAACAACCATGACCACGGAACTGGCTGTCCATACAACCAGGACAGAGGCAGACTGAATAAAATCAAAGCAATTCCAAACCAAGCCAACCAGTGAATCAGCCGTCCAACAATACTTGATAGCAGCATGACGGAAACGTCATTATGCTGAAGATGTGTCATTTCGTGGGCTAGGACAGCCCGAATCTCTCGATAACTCAGAGTTCGTAACAAGCCGTCAGTCACTGCTATGCCACTCTCCTGACGATTACCCACTGCAAAAGCATTGAGCGCAGGACTTGAAACATAATAGAGTGCTGGGGATCGAACGAACCCAGCTCGGTTGGCCAATTCCCTTTGTATTTGATGTAGCCAAGGCAGTTCCTCTGTTCTTAACAAACGTCCTTGATGCCAACGCATCAAAACAGCTGGAGACAGCCGGGGTAGGAACCATAGGGTTAGTAGAACAGTGCCAGTGGCAAAAGCAATCCCGAGTGTTCCTGCCAATAGCCAGCCCAGCAGGCTGAGCAGGCCTGTTAAGGTTCCCAGTTGTAGTATTGATTGTGCAGTGTTCCACCATTGATGGCTCTCTACTGCTTTTTTCCTCAAAATTGTTTTCATGACTTAATGATTAGCACTCGTTTTGATTGAGTGCTAATAATCTAGCAAATATGATTCACAAAGCAAAGAGAAATTAGGGTGAGTGATTATCTCACCCTGTCCAAAAATCAGGCTTCTACTGGCTCCTTATTTTTTGCTTTTGTATCTTCCTCTTCTTCGTCATCAAGGTCTACAAAGTAAACAGATTGACTCATTGGAGAACGAGACAAGGGAGAGAGTTCTTCTTCGTTATCTGCAGTATCTTCTTCCATCGATAGAATGTTTTGGGGAGCCTCATACTCTTCGTCATCGGGCTCTGCGTCCAGATCCACAAACATAGAAGATTGGTTCATGCTTGACTGAGACAGTGGAGACAACTCCTCCTCATTCGCTGGCTCAATCTCTTCAATAACAGAAACAATCTTATCCGTATCCTCGTAGTCAATTTCATCAGGTTCGGCATCCAAGTCTACGAACATTGTAGATTGACTTATGGTTGCTTGAGACAGTGGAGACAACTCCTCCTCATTCGTTGGCTCTGTCTCTTCTATAACGGAAACGATCTTGTCCGTATCCTCGTAGTCAATTTCATCAGGTTCAGCATCTAAGTCTACAAACATGGAAGATTGGTTGATGGAAGGCTGTGACAACGGAGACAACAACTCTTCATTGCCATTCGTATCCCCTTCAACAATTCCTAAGGAGGATCCTGCGGAGATCGTTGCCGGAGACTCTGGATACACTACTGATGATTTTTTGTCAGTTTTGGCCGTATTTAACGGATTTGAGGGCTCATCGTCATCGGGCGAAATGTTCGTTACAGCCTGACTCAAAGTAGAGCGTGACAGAGGAGACATTTCCAAATCCTCTTCTTCATGGAGATTTCTCTGATTCCCCGCCAAAGGTGAGTCAAAGTCTTCTGTCGAAACCTCACCAAAGATCGTTTCTGACGGTTCATTTGGTGCTGCAGCTTTTGGAGGGGGAGGCTCGGTTCCATGAAACAACCAGTACCAAGCTCTTGAGAAGTCATGGAGAATCAGATAGTTGACAGGAATAATTATTAGCGTTGTGAACGTAGCGAATAAGACACCGTATCCCAGAGAAACAGCCATAGGAATCAGGAATTGAGCTTGTGTGCTCTTGTCAAAAATAATTGGTGTCAAGCCTGCAAAAGTAGTGAGAGACGTAAGCAAAACAGGGCGGAAGCGAGCGACTCCAGCCACCTTGATCGCTTCTTGTACGCTCATCCCTTCTTCGCGTTGCTGACGATTAATGTAGTCCACCAGAACCAGACTGCTGTTAACAACGACTCCTGTTAAAGCCAACATCCCCATCAAACTCATGATTGTTAAATCGAGATCCATTATCCAGTGTCCAATCACAGCTCCAATCGCTCCAAAAGGAATTGCTGTCATCACAATCAGTGGTTGTAGATAGGAGCGAAAAGGGATGGCCAGTAGGGCATAAATCGCGAACAAGACACCAGCTAGCCCAAAAATCAGGGTATTGAAGGAGTCTCTTTGTTCTCGTGCTTCTCCTTCAAGAGAATACTTGACGTTAGGATAGAAGCGGGTCGTTTCCTGGAGGAAAATCTCCAAGTCGCTCTTGATGGCCTCCAGGTTGGCCTGTTGCTTATTAGCATCTGCCGTAACGTTCATCGTTCTGTTCCGATCAATGCGGGTGATCGCTGCCGGGGTTCTGCCAGGTTCCAAGCTCGCAACTTCGGCAAAAGGAACGGCCACACCTCCTGGCGTTCGGATCGTCATATTTTGAAGGGAAGCAAGGGTCGCTCGTTCCTGCTCCGGGTAGCGCAGGATGACATTCACTTCATCACGACCACGCTGAATTCGTTGAACAGTAATTCCAAAAAAGCCCTCTCGTACCTGACGTGCCAAGTTATCCAACCGAACTCCGAGAGTTTCAGCGGCTGGCAGTAGGCGCAACTGTAGTTCTTCCTTGCCATCAGACATGCTGTCTTCGATATCGAAGACGTTCGGATAGGTACCGAGCTTGGTCTTCAATTGATCAGCGACAGCCTGTAATTCCTCAAAATTACTGCCAGAGAGTTGGATGTCAATCGGGCTGGAAGTTCTTCCAAATTCTGCTCGAAAATTCAGGCTTTCTGCACCTGGTAAGGGGCCGATCATTTTTCGCCACTCACGAACCAGATCGTTCGTAGTCACGTCAATTTTACGTTTTTCGGGTGCCTCAACCTCAAAAAAGACTCGACCACGGTTACTTTGACCTGACGAACTCCCTCCGGTAGTACCACTGTTAGAGAGAATATTGATCACCACACTTTGCCCAGTTTCCGGATCCCTATATTTATCCTGAAGCTGAAGCGCAGCATCGGTCATTCGATCAACGTAAGCTGAGGTTGTCACAAAAGGAGTCCCAGCTGGCATCACCAGGGTTGCACGTGCGACTTCACTTTGAATGCGTGGAAAAAAAATCCAGCGCATCCAACCACTCATGATCAGCGCTGTCAATAGTGCACCACCCACGCAAAAGATGGCTACCGTCAGGTAGCGTTCCGATAGAGAAAGATTGAGGACTGGGCGATAAATGCGGAAGATGAAAGTTTCTAGACCATCTGCAAACCAGCGTTGAATTCTTGAAATGTGGCGTAGAATGGGCCCTTCGTGATCCAGGCGAATACCAGAAAGGTGTGCTGGGAGGATCCATTTGGATTCAATCAAAGAAAAGAGCAACACGGGAATCACAATCATCGGGATTTGTGAGAAGATTGCTCCTCGTACTCCTTCCACCATCAATAGTGGGACAAAGGCCACCATGGTTGTCAGCACCCCAAATGTCACCGGAACAGCCACTTCTACTGTTCCTTTCTCTGCTGCCACTTGAGGCGAGGTTCCACGACGTAGATGGCTGTAGACGTTCTCCCCCGTCACAATCGCGTCATCCACCACAATGCCCAACACCAGGATGTAGGCAAACAAGCTGATGGTGTTCAGGGTGACTCCAAGTTCTGGCATCAACAACGCACTCCCCATGAAACTGACGGGGATCCCTATGCAAACCCAAAAGGCGACAGAGGGATGGAGGAATAATCCCAGTAGGAGCAAAACAAGCATTCCCCCTTGAAGGGCACTGTCGGTCAGTGTCTTTAGGCGTGCCGAAACCGTCTTGGAACGATCCCGCCAGGTTTCCAGAGTGATTCCTGCGGGAAGTAAAACACTTTTCTCAGCAATATATTTCCGAACAGCTGCCGCTACAGTGATTGCGTTCTGGTCACCAATTCGATAAACCTCAACGGTCAGTGCCGGTTGCCCATTGAACTTGGTAATGATGGGAGTTTCATCGAAGTCATCTGTGATGGTGGCAATGTCTCCCAGTCGCAACCGGGTCCCATCCGGCCTGGACAGGATCACCAGATCCGCATAATCCTCCTTGACGTAAGCCTGACCTTTGGTGCGAATTAGCACTTCTCCGCCATTGGTCTTGATGCTGCCTGCTGAAAGATCCAGAGACTGTCGGCGGATGATGTTGGAAATTTCACTAAGGGTCAGTCCAAATTCTCGCAACGTTCGTTCAGGAATTTCAACAGATAGCTCGTAGGGTCGGATGCCTTCCACTTGGGCTTGGGTGACTTCTGGAAGAGCACGAATGTCCTCCTCAATCTGTAACGCCATATCTCGCAATTCACGCTCACCAAGGGGGCCGGCTAAGGCCACACTGATCACTTCTCTTTGCCACGCCGGGACGCTGATTACCGGTCGTTCGACTTCATCTGGAAGAGTATTCAGACCTTCAACTCGAGTCGTGATTTCATCCTTGAGAAGCTGGGGATCGTAGCCATTTTCTAACTCAATCCGGATGTTCGAAGAACCTTCCGAGGAGGTCGAGATCATCTTCTCGATCCCTTCAATGTCCTGAATCGCCTCCTCAATACGCACTGTTACTCCTTCCTCGACTTCTGAAGGGGGTGCCCCTGGGAAGGAAGTGCGGATGTTGACGCGTTCCAGTTCAATGGAAGGGAAAACTTCGAGAGGGATCCTGGTGAAGAGCGAATACGCTCCAGCGATCAGGATACAGACCATCAAGAGGTTGGCTGCCACGGTATTTCGGGCAAACCAGCGTATGGAGCCGTTCATAAAACCTTGTACAACCTAAGAGTTGGGAGATAGCTCAACGGGACGCAGCAACCTTTTCTACGTTTTGTCGAGGTGCTGATCCACGTGAATCGTTGTTGGCAGCGTCGGCGGCTTCCGGCTTGCCCGGACGCTCACGCCTTCGATTTTGGTCAGGTGCTCCTTCCTGGATAGATCGCCCCTCGAGCAGAGCGTTCACTTCAGTTCCACTGGGTAGTGAACCTACAGGAGTCAGTGTCAGCAAGTCGCCTGCAGTTAATCCACTACTGATCACAGCTTCTTCTGCATTGCTCCAGAGAATATCGACTGGTTGACGATGGAGCTTATTGTCGCGAACCAAGACAACCTCGTTACCCTGGTAGATGGCCTGACGTGGAATGACCAGGGCGTTCTTGATCAATCTGCCTTCAATTTCAGCAGCTACAAATTGTCCGATCTTCAGGGGTGGTTTGCCGTCCTTCTGTGACTCATAAGGATTGCGGATCTGTGCCACGACATGAAGTTGTCGACTGTTGGCATCGAAGACCCCTTCTGTACGTGAAATCCGTCCTTCCCAGGGAAATGACTGTTGACCAATACGCGCTTCAAATTGAACCACTGGTCCATTTTGCTGCTGTTTGCGGCTTGAACGATATTCTTCTGGCAGATTGACGTATTCCAGTTGGGCACTATGCAAAGGCAACCTAACCTCAACGTAATCAATCGAATAGATTTTAGCGAGCTGAGTTCCGGTCCCGACATACTGGCCAATGTCTACCATTTGATCCATGATGCGTCCGGCATACGGAGCAACTACACGTGTGCGCTCCAGATTTCGTTTTGCTTTTGCTAAACGTATACGCCCCGCTTCGATCGCTGATTTGGCAACTTCCAACTGAGGTCTGCGCATTGCCAGATCACTGGGAAATCCTTGTTGGCCAAGGCGTTGCCAATTGCGAATAGCCTGCTGACTACGTGCCTGTTCTTCTTTTAGTGTCAGATAGGATTGCGTCAAGGCCGTCTCTGTCAAGCGAACCTCGGCTTCGTATTCAGTGGGATCAATTTCTAGCAGCAGTGCCCCTTTTTCGAAAAACCCACCATCCCGGAAGCTTGGTGCTATCCGCAAAATACTTCCAGAAACTTGCGAAACCAGCGTACTTTGGGTGTGGGGCTGGATGGTGCCGAAGGTGTTGACGTTGATTTGATAGTCGGTGGGTTTCACCTGAATCGCTTCAACGGTTAAACGGGTCGCAGGAGGAGGAGGCCTTCTTTCGGCTGCGGTTTTCTGATCTAAGATGGTGCGCGTACCCCAAACGCCACCACCAATGACCACCACAAGCAGTACGATGCGAAGAATCAGTCGAAACCAGCGCATAGTCATCCTGAAGCAGGAGGTTGAGCCGGCAGCGCAAAATCACCACCAAGCGCTAGGTGGAGTTGAATGCGATTCTGCAGGCGGTCGCTGCGCACCTGGATCAGGGCGCTACGGGCATCAAAGGCACGTCGTTGAGCTTCCAGCACGGTCACGAAGGAAACAAGACCTGAGACATATTGTTCCTCCGCTAGATCTTCTGCATTTCGAGCTTCGGTTGCAGAACGACGAATAGCAGCTTCCTGCTCAGCCAGCAACGTTTCTGCTGACAAGGCCGCCTCCACTTCTTGTAGGGCGTTTAGAAGAATTCGATTGTAGTCCAAGGCTACAAGACGTGTTTGGATGTTAGCCTGTTCCAAATTTGCTTCGAGTTCCGTACCGTTCCAAAGAGGCTGGGTCAAGTTGACACCCAAGGACCAGATCATTGATTCAAGATCCAGTAATTTGTCTACATCTTCACTCCGTGCTCCTACGGAAGAGTTGAGACTGAATCTTGGAAAGCGCGCCTTGTAGGCCACCATTGCGTCTTGATCAGCTGCCCTGAGGCGCCGTTCCACAGCCAACAAGTCTGGTCGTCGCTGGAGCAGTTCTGAAGGGAGACCGGTTCCTGGCATCGCTGGTAAATCAGGTAATTCTTCTGGGAGGCTCAGTTGACCTGAAGGAGTTCGCCCGAGTAAGGCTTCCAGGGACTGAATGGCCTTGGTGCGCTGCAGGCGTAACCCAATAATTCGGTTGTCTTGTGAGGCGACATCGGACCGCGCCAAATGCACATCCAGAGCATCATTCAAGTTGAGTTGGAAGCTCTCTTCCACAACCTGCAGGCGATCCAACAGATTTGCCTTACGTTGCTGAAGTAGTTGTAATTGTGCCTCTGTTTCAATTGCATCGAACCAGGCCTTGGCAACATTCGCCGCAAGTGCCAATCGGGCTGCTTGTTGATCCCCAATCTGTGCTTCAATTGAGAGCGCAGCAGAGCGTTCCTGATTGCTGAGCCGATTCCAAAGATCGGCTTCCCACGAAATCTGAAAGTTGAGATTAAAGCTCTGGGTATAGTCTCCTAAGTCAGGTGTAAGACGGCTATAACTATGATTGACGCTGGTGCCAACGCTCGTGTTGAAGTCGGGGCGATTACTGACTCCCAAGGCTTTCAGCCTGCTTTGAGCGAGTTCAATCCGCAGCGCCGTAGCCTGCAATCCGGGGCTATTCTCTTGAGCTTCTTTGATCAAAGCCTGAAGTTGCGCATCCCTAAAATCTGCCAGCCAAGGTCGCACCTCTGTAGAGGAAGCAGACGGATCACTCCAATTTTGTGGTACAGTTGGTTCTAGCTTGGTTGGTGTAGGTTCGGGCAGGCTTGTGCAGCCAATCCCCAGGCAACAAGCCAAGATCAACCATCTTCCTTTGGGAGAACAGATAAACACTCAAACTCTGCAAAACTTAGGTTCATGAAGATCTGATTTTTCTGTGAAATCAAATCATATCGACAGCAAGTTATAAGAATGTCGAGTGCAAAATCAGTGCGAATACGTAGTTACTTCAGGGGAGAAAAACTTTGGCGTGGAGTTGGTAGGAGGACGTTATGGAGTGGGGTTAGTCCTGGAAATGGATTTTTCGAATCATCTGGGCAGAAGCCACAGGCTGGATGACCTTGTCACGTTCATGGGCGTCGTAGCCTAGCTGTTCTCCAACATCGCGGACAAAATTAGCTTCTTCCTCAGTGTATTCATCGTCAATCATCATGATTTCAACGATATAGCGGTAGATCTCCTTGCGTAAGTTTTGATCCAATCCAATGATCGAAGGGAAGGGAACTTGGGAATCTAATTGACACAACTGTTGGAAACGAAGGGGATCATGCTCAATCAACTGCAAGATGGTCTCAACATATTTGTACTCTCGTTGATCGACTCGGTGATCTGCATGAATTGCACGCCAGATCATCTGGGCTACCCAATAGCGTTGCTCTTCCTCTAACAACTCCAGCAGGTTGGTGGTGAAATTACGACGCCGTAGATAATCACTTTGTTCAATCAACTTATCAACGTCTTTCCCTGAAACACCCAGGGCCAAACGCACATCATTGATGAAATCAAGCTTGTCTTGGGACAAGGGCTGATCCATGGAGAGGATGTGAAGCAATTTCTCTAGTAGTTGAAGACTCACCGGACCAGCCAATGGATGGACTTTAATTTCTTCTTCCTCATAGTGATCCGTCGATGCGACCAGGACGGCTTGCTCAAAGATTGTCTCAACCCATTGGCTTTGCTCAACAAGAGCTTTTTTCAGCTCCTGCTGCAACTGATCGACTGGGACATTCAAGCTCAATTTGTCGACTGCATTAGGCAACAATCCCATCATCAGTTCACCACCCATTTCTAGCAATTGGCAGATTTCAGTCTGAAAAGTATTCCGTAGCTTGCTCAGTCTAACCTGATTCTCCATGCTTTGACTCAGATAGTTTCTGAAAATGGGATCATCAACTCTTGTGATTTTCTATCGTATTCAAAATCAAGAGGATCCTGATTCTTAAATAGTCTTATTTTGTCTGCATGATGCTACAATCGTTCAACATTCTCAATAAGATTGTTGACTTCTTCAAACTTGAGCTTTGCCCCTAGTAGTTAAGATGCTAAGAATTCAATTTTCCAAAGACTCAAGATGTGTAAAGTCATTGTACTCTAGCGAAACCTTCACTCTATAACTGCCCAGACAAACAATGCCACTAGCCCAGATTCGTGGTCAAGAGGCTTCCATAGACTTGATTTCAAGGAACCTACAGTCGAAGCGGCTGCCCTCTGCCTGGTTGTTCAGTGGTCCTCCCAGCGTGGGTAAGCGTCTAACTGCTCAGTTGATTGCCCAGGCGCTGAACTGTAAGACATATCAAGGCCTCGACGCCTGTGGCCAATGTGATCCTTGTCGACAAATTGAGGTTGGTAACTTTGCAGATGTTGGATTGATTGAGCCTTCTGGTCAAAACATACGCATGGAGCAAATCCAGGAGGCTTTGCGCTGGATGCAGTATCGGCCAGAGCGGGGTCATTACCGAGTGTTGATCTTGGATGAAGTTGACCGAATGAATCGGGAATCAGCCAATGCGTTTCTGAAAACACTTGAAGAACCCCCACCTCAGACAACGATTATTCTATTGACCACTTCTCCGATGCTTTTGCTGGAGACCATTCTCTCACGGTGCCAGCAGGTACGCTTCCAACCCCTCTCCCCAGAGATATTGACAGATTTGTTGGCAGAGAAAACGGAACTGGCGAATGATGAGCGGAACTGGCTAATGCAGCAAGGAATGGGGAGTGTCCGGCTTGATCTGGTCAAGGATGTTCAAGGCTTACGGGAGTTGCATTCGCAATGGGGGCTCTGGTTACAACGGATTGGTGCCTCCGAAATGATTGAGATTCTCCCACGTTGTCAAGAATGGAGCTCAGCCAAGGATCTTACGTGGGAACGACTGCTAGATTGGCTCGAGACTTGGCTTCGAGACCTTGCGTGGTTGTTGCATGAGTTGCCTGAAACTGAACTACTGAATCAAGACCAATTACCGGCTCTGCGCAAGTGCCTACAACGTTACAGTTCTGAGAGTGTACTTGCCCTCTACGAGACGGTTTTGGAAGTCCGCCACAACATTGCCCGAAATGCCAACAAGACCCTGCAATTGGAAGGGCTTTGGCTAAGGCTGAAGCATTTACAGGAATCATGAAAAAATGGTTGCCCTTACTGTTGGGGTGCTGGCTGATTCTCAGTCTCCCGGCACAAGCCAGAACCCTGACGCCTATTGAACTGGAAACCATCCTCACTCAGGCCCGGGCACAGTTCACCAACTTTTTGCAACTCTGGCAGGAAGAGCGCTATTTCGAAATGTATGAATTCGGGGTCAGGCAATCTAAACAACAACTCAGTGTCGAAGAATTCGCTACAAGGATGGTTGAACTCGACTGGGTGCCTGTCAATGTGGATCAGGAACCACTGCAGGTCGACTTTCGTTTTCGGACGATGGTCTACGTAACAACAGTCCTTGAATTCCGACACAAGAGCTTCCCCGAACTCCAATACGGCAAACGTCAGTCTTTCCTGTTGATTCAAGAGGGAGAAGGCTGGCATCTGGACCTACTTCAGATGATTCGTACGCCCTACTACACTCCGAGTGAATAAACACTTCCTCCGCACTTTTGTCTGGGCAAACAGCCCAGCTCATTTTCCCACCAAACATGCTGACCGCTGAAACTGCATCGACATTGACAGGTCTGCTGCAACGTATCATCTATCACAAAGCTGAGAGCGGTTTTGTGATCGCTAGCTTCCAGGTTGAGGGCCAGAATGAGCCCATCACGATCAAGGGCACCCTTGGTGGCTTCAATGAAGATGAAACCCTGCAACTCAAAGGACGCTGGCAACAGCATCCCCTCTACGGCAGCCAGTTCCTGGTAGATGAGGCAATGCCCGTGTTGCCCTCTTCGTTGGATGGCATTCAGCGCTATCTCGCCAGTGGAATTTACTCCGGCATTGGTGAGAAGACCGCCGAGCGAATTGTTGCTGCTTTCGGGGAAGACACTTTTCGGGTGATTGACGAAGAGCCTGAGCGCCTGCTGAAGGAAGTTCCACGATTTACTCGCAAACAATTGGAAGTCTTGCATGAGGCTCGTGAAGAACAGCGAGGACTAAGAGAAGTGATGACCTACCTGCACGGAGCAGGAGTTTCAAACGCTCAGGCCCAACGAATTTTTCAGCGCTATGGCCTGAACAGCATTCAAGTTTTGAGGGAAAACCCTTACCAATTGACGGAACTGCCAGGGATTGGATTCCTGACTGCAGATGCGATCGCTCGTAAACTTGGTTTTGCTGCTGATTCATTGGAACGAGCCGTTGCCGGAACGGTTTATGTGATTGAGCAGCAAGCACAACAGGGCCATACCTGCCTGCCTCAGGCATTGCTGTTGGAGAAAGTCTGCACAGAATTGCACCTACCTGAAGAGCGTACCAGACAGGCGATTGATCACCTCTTACAAGAGCGACAACTCAAAGGCCGAGACAGTGTTCACCTGACGGGTGGGAATCAGTCACTGCTCTCCAGACCACGTTTTTATTTTGCAGAACAGCGTATTGCAGAAAACCTGTTTCGCTTGCTGGAGAGTCCTGCGCTGACCAATTTTGGTCCTTCTACAGAACTCCTGGACGCATGCCAGGAACGGCTCGACTTGCGTCTGGACTCAGTCCAGCATCAGGCAATCCAGGCAGCCCTGCAACACAAGGTACTGATTCTCACCGGCGGTCCAGGAACGGGCAAAACAACGATTGTTCGCTTCATCCTGGAGCTGATGTTGCCACAAATTCCTGAAACAGCACTGGCAGCCCCTACAGGAAGAGCGGCCAAACGGCTCTCAGAGGCCACGGGACACTCTGCCTCAACCATTCACCGTCTATTGGAAGCTGGTAATCAAGGATTTCAGCGCAATCAGGACAATCCGCTGGAGTATGAACTGTTGATCATTGATGAGACATCAATGATTGATACCTTGCTGATGGATGCATTGTTGGAAGCGATTCCTTCTCCTTCCCGGCTGATCTTAGTTGGCGATGTGGATCAATTACCATCCGTTGGTGCAGGAGCGATTCTTCAGGATCTGATTGCTTCACAACAGATACCAGTAGTGCGGTTGGAGACCATCTTTCGACAGGCCCAGGACAGCTTGATCACTCTCAACGCCCACCGAGTCCGCAAAGGAGATCTTCCAGATTTGGAAGGTCCTCTGAATTCAAGCGAACTGAGAGATTTCTACTTCATGCAGGAAGGTGATCCGCAGCGGATTGTTGATAAGCTACTACGTGTCTGTACCGAACGAATTCCTGAACGCTTTGGTTTTGATCCGTTGAATCAGGTTCAAGTACTCACTCCCATGCATCGTGGATTAACAGGATCCATTCATCTGAATCAACGTCTGCAAGAGGTTTTCAATCCAACTGGGGAAGGGATTGAATTTAAGCAGTGGCAGTTTCGAGTCGGCGACAAGGTGATGCAGCAGGTCAATAATTACGATAAGGAAGTCTTCAATGGAGATACTGGCCAAATTCGAGAGGTGAATACCGAAACTCGAGAACTCAGGGTAGAATTTGAACACGCCATCATTCCCTACACCGCCAGTGAATTGGATCAACTGCAACTGGCCTACGCGATCTCTGTGCACAAGTCCCAAGGAAGTGAATATGCAGCTGTCTTGCTTCCATTAACCCACCACCACTACCTCATGCTGCAACGTAATCTGCTCTACACCGCGATGACAAGGGGCAAAGAGTTGTTTGTTCTGATTGGAACCCCCGAAGCTATCGATCAAGCTGTTCGAACAGTAGGCACGTTGACCCGTTACACCGCACTGAATTACGAATTGGCCGAAGTCAGACGGATTCTCGACAAGACTCGCTAATTTGCTCTCTCGCTTGAGATTTTCTTCTTTCACTTACCCAGATTGGGTTTGAAAATCCATTTTTTGGCTGGAAGGTCGGGCCAAAGTCGCACGGCACTTATCATGAGCAAAGAAAAATATCTTGGACTGTCGTTGGTATTTTTTGTTTTGAGTGGTGGTTGTTTGTTTGGATATCACTTGATCGGAGCGTCGGTAGACACGGAAGGATTCCTCATTGAGCCGTTTGCCCTGATCCCACTGGGCTGGATCTTTTTATTGCTGGGGTTAGTGACCATTGGTGCTTATCTCTGGATCAGCAAAAAATCATGATTGTGTGGTGAGTGCTATGAACCGATTTCTTTGATTTGCAAAGGATTAATCTGAGAAATGCTAGCCTGGCTAAAAAAAGAGCTAGGAGTTTTGGATCGTACTGATTCCAGAAAGATCACAGAATGCTTGACGCGCTCTCCTTAACCATCAATGAAGTTGGCTTCTTAGCAGCTGTTGCCTTTTGTGCCGGGCTAGTTCGAGGATTTTCTGGCTTTGCGCTCTCAGCGCTGTTCATGTCATTGTCCGTGCTACTCCTACCCCCCATTGCACTACTCCCCGTTTGCTGGGTGATGGAGACCGTTGCCTCTGCGATTTTGGTGCGTGGTGGCTGGAAAGAAGCAGATCGGAGTATGGCCCTGGGTTTGATTGCTGGCGTTCTGTTTGGTATGCCGATTGGCCTGACCGTCACGGGCTGGTTGCCTGAGAATGACTCGCGCCTCGTGGCCTTGTTGCTGATCATCATTCTTGCGAGTTTGCAATTGGCGCGTATCCGTATCCAAGCACTAGCCAGTAAGCCCGGATTACTGGGCTCTGGTGTCTTGGCAGGATTTGCAACAGGAATCG
>CAJXNF010000014.1 GCA_913056375.1 uncultured Pseudomonadota bacterium
GGCGGGTGCAGAGCGTTTTTCCCTGCAGAACTGGAATGCGGATGCAGTCTATGCAACTATGGTTGTTCGGCCGTTTCACCATATCTCTCACAGTGTTCTTTGGAAGACCTTCGACCGTTACGCAATTGAAGGACTACTGCAGGGAGTTGCGAAGCTG
Source organism: uncultured Pseudomonadota bacterium (assembly GCA_913056375.1). Classification (GTDB taxonomy): domain Bacteria; phylum SAR324; class SAR324; order SAR324; family NAC60-12; genus JCVI-SCAAA005. The sequence continues at coordinate 158 of CAJXNF010000014.1, forward strand.
CAACGAACTGGAGGATACTGGTTCCAGCAAATGCAAAACGGAAGTGTACAACACTACGCCACCGTCTTTACGGTCAGTACCTTTCTGTTGCTGCTATGGATTCAACTCTGAAGAATAGAGTTGACTTCTCAAAAAGAATCAAAGATAAATAAAAGTTTACTTGCTAGCGGAACGGAATACAAACCGTTACCCCCCACCAGTTCTTGCAGGTTCCTCATCCTGCATTCTGCAACCAGTTCGCTCGTCAACAAGGAGGTCCAGCTGTGCAAAGCGCGGCCCGTGTCCAATTGTCTTCAATGCCTCCTCTGTTCCACCGGACCCCATGCATAGTCTCTCCCAAATACAGCACCGACCTATCTACTCTGCTGGCCTGTGTTCCTTTTGCTGAAGCCACCTCTGTGACTCAGTCAACTCTTTAACCCAGGAAAAGCTTCATGTCTGTCACGCTGAGCAACCGACACCGTATCCGGCGTTCTTTTGGGCAGATTAGTCCGCCCATTGAAATTCCAAATTTGCTGAAGATCCAACTGGATTCCTTCGAGCGTTTTCTACAGCGCAATGTTGCCCCTGAACAACGGGACAAACGGCGTGGTCTCGAAGCGGTCTTCCGCTCGGTGTTCCCGATCTCTGACTACAGCAATTCTTCGACTCTGGAATATGTCCAGTATCGCTTGGGAGAACCCAAGCACACTGTAGAGGAGTGCCGGGTTCGGGGTGTGACCTACGCCTGTCCCATTCGGGTGGCTTTGCGCCTGATTGTCTGGGAGAAAGAAGAAGGTGAAGAGGAAGTTAAGCAGATCAGAGACATCAAGGAACAAGACATCTACCTAGGCGAAATTCCGCTGATGACCCCGACTGGATCCTTCATCATCAACGGAACAGAGCGTGTGATCGTCAGCCAAATGCGCAAGAGTCCAGGAGTTTTCTTCGGACACGATAAAGGCAAAGGGCACTCCAGTGGCAAGTTGCTTTACAACGCTCGCTTGATTCCACAGCGAGGCTCGTGGTTAGACTTTGAATTTGATGCTAAGGATCTGCTCTATTCTCGCATCGACCGTCGTCGCAAGTTCCCTGCAACTGTACTACTGCGAGCACTGGGCTACACTGACGAACAGCTACTGGAATTGTTCTATCCCGCAGAGACTTTGGATCTCAGCGCCTGCGAAAACCTAGAAACTCCGGTTGAGGAACAAACCTTCTATCGTCTGGTTGACGAGCAGGTCACACTGGACCAAAAAGCAACACAGGACATTCTTAGTGAGTCGGGTGAAGTTCTGGTTCGAGCGAACCAGCGTATTCATCGCCGCAACCTCAATCGGTTGATGAAAGCTGGAGTGAATCGATTAGAGACAAACTTCAACGAGATTCGTGGACGATTCCTGGCTCGTGATGTCTATGCTGATGATCAGAAGATTGCTGAATGCAACAGCATGGTGACCGGAGAGCTCATCAAGCGTCTTCTGGAGAAGAACGTCCAGCAGGTTTCGCTGCTCTATATCTCACCACCAACTACAGCCGGCCCTAGCTTCCGAGATACTCTGGAATTGGATCGATCCATCTCCCCAGAGCAGTCACTGATTGAACTCTATAAGAAGATGAAGCCAGGAGACCCTCCGACTCTGGACGCAGCACAAAATATGCTGCAGAACTTCTTCTTCAGTGAAGACCGCTACAGCCTGTCTCAGGTTGGTCGACTTAAAATCAATGAGAAACTGGGAGTAGAAGAGCCTCTAGATAAGGTCGTCTTGACTCACCGGGACATTCTGGAATCAGTGAAGTATCTGTTGCTGCTTCGTGAAGGCAATGCCCGTACTTTCATTGATGACATTGACCACCTTGGTAATCGTCGGGTTCGCAGTGTTGGAGAATTGCTGGAGACCCAGTTCCGGATTGGACTGATTCGGATGGAGCGGACGATCAAGGAGCGCATGTCCCTGCAGGATGCCGAGACAATGATGTTGCACGATATCGTCAACGCTAAGCCAGTTGCTGGAGCCATTCATGAGTTCTTTGGTAGCAGCCAGCTATCGCAGTTCATGGACCAAACCAATCCTCTGTCAGAAATCACACACAAGCGCCGACTCAGTGCACTGGGTCCAGGTGGTTTGACCCGAGAGCGCGCCGGTTTCGACGTGCGCGACGTACACTCTTCCCACTACGGACGGATCTGCCCGATCGAAACACCGGAAGGTCCAAATATCGGGTTGATTGCCTCTTTAGCCACCTATGCTCAGGTTAATTCCTACGGATTCCTGGAAACTCCTTATCGCAAAGTAGAGCAGGGTAAGATCACCGATAGCATTGAATACCTCTCAGCGACTGAGGAAGATCGCTACAAGATTGCCCAGGCAAATGCTGTGATTGATGAAGGGGGTAACTTGGTCAACGACTTTGTTACCGCCAGGGTTGGAAGTGAATTCAGTATGGTGCCCAAAGACCAGATTGACTACATCGATGTATCGCCGATCCAACTTGTATCAGTAGCAGCTTCGCTGATTCCATTCCTCGAGCACGATGATGCTAACCGAGCCTTGATGGGTTCGAACATGCAGCGTCAGGGAGTGCCACTGGTGAAGCCTCAGGCTCCGCTGGTTGGAACAGGTATGGAACATCAAGGGGCACTGGACTCAGGGACCTGCACCATCGCAAGACGAGCTGGTATTGTTGACAGTAGCGATGCCTCCCGCATCGTGATTCAGGCAGATGTGGATCTGTCAAGTGTCGACAGCATTGTGCCTAACAACGTCGACATCTATCACCTGATCAAGTACCGACGTAGCAACCAAAACACCTGCATCAACCAGCGTCCGCTCGTCAAGAAGGGTGATTATGTGAAAGCAGGTGACATCATTGCTGACGGAGCTTCTACAGAGAATGGTGAGTTGGCACTGGGACAGAACATCCGGATCGCTTTCATGCCTTGGAATGGCTACAACTTCGAGGATTCCATTACTGTCTCACGGCGCTTGTTGCACGAGGATGTCTACACTTCTGTGCATATCGATGTTCTCGATACGGTTGCTCGTGATACGAAACTCGGTAAGGAAGAGATCACCCGTGATATCCCCAACGTAAGCGAAGAGGCACTGAGAAACCTGGATGAGAGTGGGATTATCCGAATCGGTACCTACGTTCGTCCAGGAGACATTCTGGTTGGCAAGGTCACTCCGAAGGGAGAAACCCAACTCAATCCCGAAGAAAAACTGCTTCGAGCGATTTTTGGCGAGAAGGCAGGTGATGTTCGAGATACTTCCTTGCGTGTATCACAGAGCATGGAAGGCGTTGTCACGGATGTGATCGTCTTCAACCGTGAAGGGGTGGAACGCGATGAACGGACGCGCCAGATCGAAAAGGATATGTTGCGCCGCTACGAGAAGGATCATCAAGACGAAGTTCGCATCATCCGCAAGAATCTGCTGGATCGAGTCTGCTCAATTGCCAGCGGACAAGCTCTGGGAGAAGATCTGCGAAACATGCAGGGTGATGTTTTGGTTCCTGCAGGAACAGAACTTACTCGTGAAGCGATTGAGAAAGTTCCCTTCATGCGTGGAGCTATTGATGAGATGCAGATGGAAGACGCCTCAACCAACAACAAGGTTCAGACGCTGATCCACAATGCGTTGCAGCAGAAAGAAATGATGGACAACGTCTTTGAGGATCGTTGTGAAAAGTTGTCCAAGGGTGATGATCTGCCTCCGGGTGTGATTCGGATGGTCAAGGTCTACATTGCCACCAAGCGCAAGCTCTCGGTCGGTGACAAGATGGCTGGCCGTCACGGAAACAAAGGTGTGGTCTCCACAGTGCAGCCCATCGAAAACATGCCTTACATGGAAGATGGAACTTCAGTGGACATCGTACTCAACCCACTTGGGGTGCCATCCAGGATGAACATTGGCCAGGTCCTAGAGACACACCTAGGACGTGTGGCTTCGGGATTGGGTAGCAAAATCGAGGAAATGCTCGAGAAGCAGCAACCTGTCAAGAAGCTACGTGAGTTCATCAATCAAATCTATGAGTCCAAAGTAGCTCAGGAGCACTTGGGTGCGATGAGTGATGATGACTTCCTCGAGTTCATGAAGCGCTACAAAGTAGGCGTTCACATGTCAACTCCCGTGTTTGATGGGGCGACTGAGAATGATATTCATCGGATGGCTGATTTGGCGGAGTTAAATCACTCTGGCCAAGTCTGGCTCCATGATGGACTAACCGGAGAGCGTTTCAGCCAGAAGGTAACAGTCGGTTATGCCTACATCATGAAGCTGCATCACTTGGTGGACGAGAAGATTCATGCTCGCTCAATTGGTCCGTACTCGCTGGTGACTCAGCAACCTTTGGGTGGCAAGGCCCAATTTGGTGGTCAGCGCTTTGGTGAGATGGAGGTCTGGGCCTTGGAAGCATATGGTGCCGCCCATACCCTACAGGAATTGCTGACGGTCAAATCCGATGACGTCTATGGCCGTAACAAGATCTACGAAGCGATTGTCAAGGGACGTCACCAGGTTGAATCTGGGCTTCCTGAATCCTTCAAGGTTCTCATTAGCGAACTCAAGAGTCTGTGTCTGAATATCGAATTACTACAAGAAGTCGACTCAGACGAGGAAGAAGCGAATACGGAATCAGTCAGCCTCAGTGAAAAGGCGGCTGTCTCTGAAGAAATCTGAGCCGACCTGGTTCATCCGGTAATCGTAATCCCAACCCCCATCCGGAGGCAGAATGGCGTTTGGTAATATGTTTGAAATTGCGGAAGATCCCAAAAATTATTCCGCAGTCCGTATTAAGATTGCGACCAGTGAAGATGTGATTTCCTGGTCCTTTGGTGAAGTGAAGACCTCAGAAACCATCAACTACCGGACCTTCAAGCCGGAACGTGATGGTTTGTTCTGTGGCAAGATCTTTGGTCCAATCCACGACTACGAGTGCATCTGCGGTAAGTACAAGCGGATGAAACACCGCGGTATTACCTGCGAAAAATGTGGAGTTGAGGTAATCGAGTCCAAGGTTCGTCGGGAACGCATGGGTCACATCAAGCTAGCCACTCCTGTTTCCCACGTTTGGTTCCTCAAGGGTGTTCCCAGCCGAATTGCCACCTTGCTGGAAATGACACTAAGAGACTTGGAGCGAGTCCTCTACTTTGATGCTTACATCGTCATGGACCCAGGTGGTTCAGAGATCGAGAAATTAAGCATCGTCGAAGAAGAACAAGCGATTGAACTGAAGGATAAATTCCCAGAGTTGGAACTGGGAATGGGGGCAGAGTCTGTGCGCATGTTGATGCGTGAAATGGATCTCGAGGAGTTGGACAATCAACTGCGCGAGGAACTCCGCTCCGTAAACTCGGAGACACGCCGCAAGCGCATTGCCAAGCGACTGAATATCGTGAGTTCGCTACTGCATTCCGGTAACTCTGTGGATGCGATGATCGTCGATACTCTGCCGGTTCTTCCTCCAGAATTGCGACCGTTGGTGCCACTGGAAGGCGGTCGGTTTGCGACAAGCGACCTCAATGATCTGTATCGTCGAGTGATTCATCGAAATAATCGCCTGAAGCGTCTGATCGAACTGCGTGCACCGAGCATTATCGTCAAAAATGAGAAGCGGATGCTTCAGGAATCAGTCGATGCGCTCTTTGACAATGGTCGTCGAGGGCGGCCGATGGTTGGCTCTAACAAGCGTCCATTGAAATCCTTGAGTGACATGCTCAAGGGCAAGCAGGGCCGTTTCCGCCAGAACCTGCTTGGTAAGCGTGTTGACTACTCGGGCCGAACCGTAATTGTCGTAGGGCCGACCCTGAAGCTGCACCAGTGTGGTCTGCCCAAGGTGATGGCGCGAGAGCTGTTCAAACCGTTTATTTTCCACAAGCTGATCGACTATCAGGAAATTCACACGATCAAGATGGCCAAGAAGAAGCTGGAGGAGAACAGCCCTCGAGTTTGGGCCATTCTGGAAGAAGCAGTCCGCGAGCATCCGGTACTGCTCAACCGTGCACCTACTCTCCATCGTCTGGGAATTCAGGCCTTCGAACCAGTACTGATTGAAGGCAAGGCGATTCAACTGCACCCGTTAGTCTGTACGGCATTCAACGCAGACTTTGACGGAGACCAGATGGCGGTACACGTCCCACTGTCTGTGGAAGCACAGTTGGAAGCCAAGATCCTGATGATGTCCACAAACAATGTCCTCTCTCCTTCAAACGGCAAACCGTTGATGACCCCAACGCAGGACATGGTGCTTGGGCTCTACTGGATTACACGTGAGACAGAAGGTGTCCGAGGAGAGAACAAGATTTTCTCGAATCGGCAGGAAGTGGTCACAGCTTATGATCATGGTAAAGTCGATCTGCATGCCAAGATTCATGTGCGTCTGAATCCGGGTGAGGCTTTGGTAGAAACAACAGTTGGACGAGCCATCCTCTCATTGATTGTGCCAGAAGAAGTTCCCTATTCTGCGATCAATCGGCAGCTGAAGAAGAAGCAAATGGCCGAGTTAATTGACACGGCATATCGCACGGCTGGGAACATCAAGACTGTTCGCATGTTGGACGAAATGAAGAACTTGGGCTATCGCTTTGCAACCCGAGCGGGCTTCTCAATCAGCATGATGGACATGGTGATTCCTGAGGAAAAGCAGGATTTGCTCTCCCGTGCCCAATTGGAGATTAACCGAATCAACACTGAGTATCAGGAAGGGGCGATCACTGATGGTGAACGCTACAATCAGGTCATCGACGTCTGGGCCAAGACGACAGAAAAGATCGCAGAGAAGATGCTAGGTGGTCTCTCCAAGGGAATGGTCGACGCGGAGGACCAGACCGAGAAGGTCAACTCCATTTTCATGATGGCAGATTCAGGAGCCCGTGGTAGCAATCAGCAGATGAAACAGCTAGCGGGTATGCGTGGATTGATGGCGAAGCCTTCGGGTGAGATTATCGAGACACCGATCCTCGCAAACTTCCGGGAAGGCCTGAACGTCTTGGAATACTTCATCTCCACCCACGGTGCCCGCAAAGGATTGGCAGATACGGCCCTGAAGACAGCGAACTCAGGTTATTTGACTAGACGACTAGTGGATGTGGCGCAGGATACAGTCATCACCCAGCATGACTGTGGTACGTTGGATGGAATTGATATGACTGCCTTGATCGAGTCCGGCGAGATCATCGAAGGGCTCGGAGATCGTGTGCTTGGTCGTGTAGCCCTAGAAGACGTGATTGATCCGCTGGATGAGAACAACGTGATTGTCGAAGCTGGACAGGAACTCACGGAAGCTGAAGTCATGCTGATCGAAGAGGCCGGTATTGAAAAAGTTCGTGTACGTTCAATTCTAACCTGTATTGCCGATCACGGAGCTTGTCAGCTTTGTTATGGACGTGACTTGGCCCATGGTCATTTGGTCAACATGGGTGAATCCGTTGGGGTAATTGCTGCTCAAAGTATCGGTGAGCCGGGTACACAGTTGACAATGCGGACTTTCCACATTGGTGGAACAGCGAGCCGACGAGCAGAGCAGAACACTTGGGATGCACGCTTCAGCGGAATTCTTCGTTTCGAGGATCTCAAGGAAGTACGTGACAGGGATAACAACCTGATCGTCCTTGGGCGACGTGGTGAAGCTGTTATCGTCGATCAGCACGGCCGAGAAAAAGAGCGACGCCCTTTGCCTTTAGGAGCCAAGCTACGCAAAACTGCTGGGGATGAGGTGGCTCAAGGTGATACCATTGCTGAGTGGGATCCCTTCTCCATTCCGATTATCACGGATGTGAGTGGCTTCGTAAAATTTGTTGATCTGGAAGAAGGAGAGACCTTCAGGGAGCAGGTAGATGAAGTGACAAACCTATCCCGTCGGGTGGTTAAAGAATCACCCAATCACGAGAAACGTCCAAGAATTCTGATCACGGATGCAGATGGCAATACTGTGATGAGAGACAACGAGACACAAGCAGAATTCTCCTTGCCAATCAAATCAGAATTGGCTGTAGAGCATGGACGTGAAGTCCATGCTGGAGAAACTCTTGCCAAGATTCCTCGTGAATTGGCGAAGAACAAAGACATCACCGGAGGACTACCACGAGTTGCCGAACTGTTCGAAGCCCGAGTTCCGAAGGATCAGGCGATCATCAGCGAGATTGATGGAATCGTAGAATACGGTGCTGACATGAAGAAAAAGCAGCGCCTGGTCATTCGTCCGGAAGACAGCAAGGGTGAAGAGAAAGAGTATCTGGTTCCTCGAGGACGTCACGTCACCGTACATATTGGCGAATTTGTGCGTGCTGGTGATCCACTGATTGACGGTTCGCCGAACCCACACGATATTCTTGCAGTCAAGGGAACCAAGGCTCTGCAGAATTACTTGGTGAACGAGGTACAGCAAGTTTACCGACTGCAGGGGGTTACCATCAATGACAAGCACATTGAAGTGATCGTGCGCCAAATGCTGCGTCAGGTTTATGTTGAAGACCCAGGTGAGTCGACCTTCCTGATTGGAGAAATCATCTCAAAGAATGAATTCAACAAACAGAATCAGAAGTTGTTGGAAGAAGGACGAGCACCTGCCCGGTCCAAGCCGATCCTCCAAGGGATCACCAAGGCGTCTTTGAGTACGGATTCCTTCATTTCAGCGGCATCTTTCCAAGAGACAACCAAAGTCCTGACAGATGCGGCGCTCTCTGGGAAGCATGACCTCTTCCGTGGGCTCAAGGAGAACGTGATTCTTGGGCGATTGATCCCAGCGGGTACTGGCTACAACATGTTCCGCAATACGGAATACGAAGTTGATGGCGAAATGGCTCAGACACCTCCAAAGGTTTCGGAGACTGCTCTTTAAGCTTGATCGGGCCGAATAGGCCTGATCCCTGACTTGTTACACTGGAGACTCTGCATGCAAGCCCAACTTCGGGAACAGTGCGCAAACACCATCCGGCTCTTGGCTGCAGATATGGTGCAGTCCGCCAACAGCGGTCACCCGGGTGCACCGATGGGCTTGGCGGATATTACCCTGGCGTTATGGACAGAGTTTCTGCGCTACAATCCTGATCAGCCAGACTGGGTGAATCGAGATCGGTTTGTCCTTTCTGCGGGTCATGCCTCGGCTTTGCTTTACGCAATGCTGCACTTGGCTGGCTATGATTTACCAATGGAGGAACTGAAGCGGTTTCGCCAGTGGGATAGTCGGACACCTGGACATCCAGAGTTTCGACTGACAGATGGTGTGGAATGCACAACGGGGCCACTGGGTGCAGGGTTCAGCAATGGAGTGGGGATGGCACTAGCTGCCAAGATGCATGCTGCCCGCTTCAACGATCAAGACTTCCCTCTTATCACAGCTAACATCTATGTCCTGTGTAGCGATGGAGACCTGCAGGAAGGTGTGTCTGCAGAATCTGCTGCCTTGGCAGGACACCTGGGTCTGGGGAACCTGATTGCGATTTATGACAGCAATCAGATCACCATCGCAGGAGATGCCCGTTTAGCAATGAGTGAAAACGTTGGACAACGCTTTGAAGCCTATGGATGGCACGTTCAGCATTGCAATGGACACGATCACGATCAAATTGTACAGGCTGTCGAAGCTGCGCGAGCTGAAGGGGGTAAGCCCTCTCTAATTATTGCTAAAACCACCATCGGCAAAGGCTCTCCAAACAAGCAAGGGACGTCTGATATTCATGGGTCCCCACTGGGTGATGAAGAACTGGCTGCTACAAGAGAGGCGCTTGGCTGGGAGCACAGTGAACGCTTCTATGTGCCAGAAGAGGTTCGAGAAGTTTTTGCGAACCGAAAGGCAGAAAATATTGAAGAATATGAGCACTGGCAGGAACTCTTTAGTCAGTGGCAATCCGCTCATCCAGAGAAAGCAAAAATCTGGAACCAACACTGGGAGCCTCCCTACGGCGAAGATCAATTACTCGAAGAATTGATTCCTGCCGTAGCTGACAAAGTAGATGCGACAAGGTCACTTTCTGGGTTAGTGATTCAGCAGGCGGCCAAGTTGCTTCCTGGTCTGGTTGGAGGTTCTGCCGATCTTGAACCCAGCACCAAGACACTAATCAAGAATGCCCAGAGCATCGTGCCAGCGTCCCTGGATAGTCAAGTGTTGCCCGATCCTTCCTTCTCTGGACGGAACATCCACTTTGGAATCCGTGAGCACGCGATGGGTTCCATCGTCAATGGAATTTCTCTGTTTGGAGGATTTCAGGTTTTCGGTTCGACCTTTCTGGTCTTCTCTGACTACATGCGCCCTTCGCTGCGGCTGGCAGCTCTCTCCGGAATTTCTTCGATTTTTGTGTTTACTCATGACTCGTACGCAGTTGGTGAAGATGGACCAACGCATCAACCGATTGAGCATGCGTGGGCACTACGTTTGATTCCTGAGTTAGAAGTTTGGCGTCCATCAGATGCTCTGGAGACTGCTGCAGCATGGGCCTACGTGCTTGGGCGTGATCATGTGTTTACTCCTGCTGCCATCCTGCTGACTCGTCAAAAGACTGCAGTGCTGGAGCGGATGGAAGACTTTGATCCGCGAGATATGCTCCGTGGTGCCTACATTGTTCAGGACTTTTCTTATGAACTGGATGAGCAGGCAGTACACTCTCTGAAAAATCCAGACTGTCCCGGTCTGGTTTTAATATCGACAGGCTCTGAAGGGGGAGCAACCCAGCAACTGCGCTTGGAACTTCAGCAACTTGGCATCCCAACTCGCCATGTGTCGATGCCCTGCATTGAGGCAATGGAATACGAGGATCCGAGCTTCCAAGACTACTTGTTTCCTGCAGATTCATTGGTGGTTTCGATCGAAGCTGGTAGTGAAGGACCGTGGCGCAAGTACGCAGACTATCTGCTGGGCTACAGTGATTTTGGTGCTTCTGCACCAGAGAAAGAGCTCCGCAAGCAGTTTGGCTTTGAGCCAGAACAACTTCGTGACACCCTGATCGAATGGCTAAAGGAAGATGGTGTCATCTAACAACAAGCAGCGTGCAGCGGCAGCAGCGGCAGAACTGATCACCGATGGAATGATCCTTGGGCTAGGAACCGGAACGACAGCCAGCTATCTGGTCCAGATTCTTGGTGAGCGAGTCCGCCAGGGCCTACGTATTCAGGGAGTGCCAACCTCTGAGGCAACACGACAACTTGCGATAGCGGAAGGTGTTCCGCTGACTACCCTCGAAGAGCAACCAGTACTTGACCTCTGCTTGGATGGTGCAGATGAGGTAGACCCAGATCTGAATCTGATCAAAGGAGGAGGTGGTGCCTTGCTCCGAGAGAAAATTGTTGCTTCAGCGGCTCGTCAACGCATCATCATGGTGGATGTCAGCAAGTGTGTAGACTGTCTTGGGGCTTTCCCTCTAGCAGTAGAGGTAATTCCTTTCGGTTGGGAAGTCACTAGGCGGCAATTAGAACAATTTGGAGGCGTTCCTACTCTGCGCCAACGAGAAGGAAAGCCTTTTGTCACCGATCAAGGTCACTACATCATTGATTGCGCCCTGTCACGAATAGAAGATGTCCCAAAGCTCAACCACCAACTGAATCAGTTGCCTGGAGTGGTCGAGAACGGTCTTTTTGTAGACATGACAGACCGACTCATCATTGGTAGTCCTGACGGCATTACCGAAAAACATAAAAATTGATTCACCCCCTATAAGTATCTAAGAACTGGAGAAGTCCATGGCGATTCGTATTGGTATTAATGGATTTGGAAGAATTGGGCGTATGGTCGTCCGAGCAGGTGCAAATGATCCGAATCTTGAATTTGTAGCAATCAATGACCTGCTCCCATCAGAAAACCTAGCCTACATGTTCAAGTATGATTCGACTCATGGACGCTTCAAAGGCGAAGTCGCTTCAAACGGTAATCAACTGCTGATCAATGGCAAAGCCATCCAGTGCAAAGCGGAGCGTAATCCAGCTGAGCTTGGCTGGGGAGATCTTGGTGTTGATTACGTAATTGAATCAACAGGTCTTTTCACCAACGCTGAGACGGCAGGAGGACATCTCCAAGCGGGAGCCAAGAAAGTTGTAATTTCAGCGCCTGCAAAGGGTGATCTGAAAACCCTGGTGATGGGTGTTAATCATAACGACTACGATCCGGGCAGTGACCATGTAGTTTCCAATGCTTCCTGTACCACGAATTGTCTAGCACCTATTGTCAAGGTTGTCCTGGACAACTATGGGATTGAAGAAGGCTTGATGACGACGGTACACGCTGTCACGGCGACCCAGAAAACAGTTGACGGACCCTCATTGAAAGACTGGCGTGGAGGAAGAGGAGGTTTCCAGAACATCATTCCTTCGAGCACTGGGGCTGCCAAAGCAGTAGGTCTTTGTATCCCTGAGGTCAAAGGTAAGCTGACGGGAATGGCGTTTCGAGTACCAACCGCCAACGTCTCAGTGGTCGACCTAACAGTACGCACGGAAAAGGCTACTTCCTACGAAGAAATTTGCGCTGCCATGAAGGCGGCTGCAGAAGGAAGCATGCAAGGCATTCTCGGATACACCGAAGACCAAGTGGTATCCTCTGACTTTATTGGTGATGCCCGTTCCTCCATCTTTGATGCGACTGCTGGAATTGGCATTGGTGACCGCTTCTTCAAGCTGGTCTCCTGGTATGACAACGAGATTGGCTACTCCAATCGTGTCCTTGACTTGATTCGCTACATGGCCCAACAGGGCTGATCTTCCTACCGCACGGAGGCTGTTTGACTAGCCTCCCTCTTCACAAGCCATCATGGAATCCCAAGCGCCCAAGGTTGAACTCAAAGAAATTGGACTGGACGTTGGTCTGGCAGTCGCTCGTCACTTCTACAAGACAGAGTACCTGCACTATGGTTTCTGGACACCCGAACTGAGTGTTGAACCGGCCAATGTGCTACAGGCTCAGGAAAACTACGCCAACTTGTTGCTGGAAACGATCCCAAAGGGAGTCAAACGTATTTTGGATGTTGGCTGTGGTTCTGGGAAGTTTGCGCAAAAGATGATCGAGCATGGCTACGAGGTTGACTGTGTTTCGCCCAGTCCCTACCTGACGAATTATGCTCGGGGTTTGCTGGGTTCGGATGTGACGATCTTTGAATGCCGCTACGAAGACCTGAAGACGGATCGAAAGTATGATCTGGTCCTCTGCAGTGAGAGCTTCCAGTATCTCCACCTGGAGGCCGCATTAGAAGAAACACTGGCTCGCCTGAATCCGTCAGGACATCTGTTGATCTGTGATTTTTTCACGATTCCTGCTGACACGAAGAGTCCGATCAGTGGTGGCCATCGACTGGAAAATTTCTATCAGGTGCTTGGTGGCTATCCTCTGCAAATCTTATTGGATCAAGACATCACCAAAGAGACTGCTCCTTCTCTGGATCTGATGGACAGCCTGCTCCGTGAGGTCGTTCAACCAATCTGGAATGCTGTTGCCTACTATACCCGTAGCAATGCGGCCTGGTTGGCTTGGGGTGTTTCCAAAATCTACCGCAAGAAAATTGAGAAGATCCATCGCAAGTACTTCTCTGGAGGAACGAGTGGAGCCTCTTTCTCGAAGCACAAGTCCTATCGGTTGATATTGCTGCAGAAGACGGAATGAGCCAATCGGCGTACCTTCCCGGACCCTGGCAACTCCACTACCATCACGATCGCCACTGCTTCCGGATTTGTACAAAGGAAGGAACGACCATCCTAGAACTGCCTGCCCAAGAAGATGAAGAGTGGCGAAACACGCTACACCTACTGGCTGCTGCACCAAAACTCTATGAAGCGCTGCGTGAACTACTTGCATCCCAGGAAGAAGCCCTGCTGAAGGATGAACTCGGCTGTGAGTGCGAACGCTGCAATCAAGCTCGCTATCATGCCTACCAAGCACTTGGAAACGCAGAAGGACGAGTTGCCCTAAAAGCCGGTGATGCTGGCAGTGCCTGAACAAGAACTCTTTCCCAAGATCCAATGACTGCTGAAGCTGAACCGAAGTTTCGTCGCATTCGACGTTCTGCCTCCCAAGCTAATCTTGAATCTCGTCACCAAGGACGTGAAGGAAGGATGCTGGAGAATGCCCTACGTACACCTCCTCAGGGACGTGAGGGCTATTCCTTGACCCATGGGCTTCATCCCTATCCTGCTCGCTTCCATCCTAATTTGCCTCGTACTATTTTGAAGTGGTTGGCACAGGAACACGGAGACCGTCCACCTCGCTTGTGCGATCCCTTCATGGGTGGGGGAACGCTATTGGTTGAGAGCCTTTGCCGAGGATGGGAGGTCACAGGCAACGACATTAATCCAATTGCAGCTCTGGTTGCCCGAGAACGCTGCCGCAGTCGTCTGCCCAAGCACGCTGTAATGGTCTGGAACGCCTTGGAGTTTCTCCAAAACGAAGTCGAGCGACGGCGTCGTGACAAGATCCGAGTCGAGCATCCCCACTTGTCCATGCTGAAAACTCACTACCAGCCCCATATCTTTGCTGAGATGCTGCAGTGGTCGGATTGTTTGGAACAACTCTATCCAGGTCCAGATCGAGATACCTTACGCTTTGTTTTTTCCAGTTTGGTTGGCAAGTTTTCCCGTCGCATTGAAGAAGGGAATGACGGCGAAAAAAAGGAAAAAGGGAATTTTCCGCGTGGAGCTTTCTCTCTGTGGATGCAGCGAAAGACCCGAGAGGTGCTGGAACGTCAGCAGGACCTGAGTCGTCGCCTTCCTGATCCAAAAATGCGGCCACAAATCTGGCAGCAGGATGCGCGGGAATTGAGCTTGCCACAAGGCTGTGATCCGTTCGATTGTCTGATCACTAGTCCGCCCTACCCAGGGACCTATGACTACCTTGATCATCATCGCTTACGGTTGCGCTGGTTGCACTTCTCCATTCAGGAACTCGCGCTAAAGGAGATTGGCACACGACGACAGCATTCGGCTGCACAGTGGAAAGAAGTGTTCCGTACGTGTATGCTGAAAATGCGGCAAGTAACGGTATCGGGCGGACATTGCTTCTTGGTCTTGGGAGACTGGGTAGACCAAGGTCACAAGACAGATGCACTGGAATATGTTGAAAAGTACGCGGACAGTGTCGGTTGGGCTGTGGAAGGTGCCGCTTCGGTTCGCCGTCCCGTCTACGAAGAACAATTGAAAGAAGATTTTGGAGAAAGTGGTCGCTGGGAACACCTGATCTGGCTAAGAAATCAAGTGCAGGCTCGGCCATCCAGTCCTATCCCAACAGAGGAGGAGGAAGAATAGTGTCAGGAAAGCGTTTTGTCTTTGCTGCATTCTCAGGTATGTGGGTGATTTTTCATGTCTTCACCAGCCTAGTGGTCAATTTTGAAGACAATCGATTGCGTTTTTTTGAGGGCATTGATGTGTCCAATTTTCTGCTGGTAGGAGTGCTGCCGGTTGTAGTGGGCTGGGGTGCCTTTTTCTTTTGGGAACGAGCAAGAGCCTCCCAATCCTGATGGCCTGGAACAATAGTCGTTTGTGGTGGATCTGGTTTTTTCTTGGTGGGTTATGCTGTCCAATTACGCTGTTGGCCCAGTCGGCTTTTCAAGAGGAAGCTCGTAGCTACAACCATGAACAGTCTCTGCTTCGTCAGGGACAAGCCTATCTGCGGGCTCATCGCTATGAAGTGGGGCTGGAAAAGCTGAACCAGCTGCTCTTGGAATTCCCAGAGCACGCAGAAGGACACTATCTGCGTGGCAATGCCTACTATTACTTGAAACAGCGCGAGCCCGCCTGTACTGACTGGCGCAAGGCCTGTGATCTAGGCCAGTGTTACGGCTGGACCTTTGCCACCTTTGAGCGAGTCTGCGAGGATCCTTCCTGAATTTTCCTTCCTTTGGAGCTTTGATGTCTGGTCTCGGTTATCGAATTTGTCCTGTCACCCCCTTTGTTCAGAATTGTTCCTTGATCTGGTGTGAAACAACTCGCCAAGCTGCCTTCGTGGACCCAGGGGGGGAAGTGGATCGTTTACTGGGAATTCTGGAAAAAGCTGATCTTACACTGGAGAAGATCATCCTGACCCATGGCCATCTAGATCATGTTGGAGCGACAGGGGAGATGGTTGAGCGACTTGGTGTGCCGGTAGAAGGTCCCCATGAAGATGATCTGTTTTGGATTGAAGCCCTGGATGAGCAGAGTCGCTACTTCAACTTCCCAAGGGTGTCTGCTTTTCTTCCAAACCGTTGGCTTCATCAGGGTGACGAGGTAACCGTTGGAGAGCAAACCCTACAGGTTCGTCATTGTCCAGGACACACTCCCGGACATGTGGTGCTGATCCATGAACTGTCCCGCCGGGTTTGGGTGGGTGATGTGCTCTTTCAGGGCTCGATTGGTCGTACGGACTTCCCACGTGGAAACCATGCACAGTTGCTGGAGTCCATTCGTACCCAGCTCCTGCTCTTGGATGATGACTTTGCGTTTGTTCCTGGACATGGACCTGAATCAACGATTGGTCACGAGAAGCAACACAACCCCTTTCTGCAATAATCCCCTTCCAGCCTAGGTTCTAAGCGCTGTTTCTGAAAAGGAATGGTGATTGCAGCTTGAGAGATATCCCTTTATTACTCACTCTCTCTTGTGAAACCGGGTGACATGCAAGCAGCCAAACACGAGCGATCGCAGGATTCTTCGGAAGATCTGCTTCCGTCATCCCAAACAGCGCCTAGAAGATGGTTGCCTTGGGCTGGTGCACTCTCCTGGATGGCTTTGATTGGCTCAACCAGCCTTGTTTTGCCACAATATCTTCCTGTTACTCAGGCAGAAGCTCTACTGTTAAGTATCGGTAGCGCAATTCTTTGTAACTTGCTTGTCTTACGAACCCAAGTGTACTTTCTCAATAACTGGTTATATGACAACCAATGGTTTCCCGATTGGGACAATTGGACGATGGACCAAGAGGAAGAGGCAGAACTGGAGGCAGAAGTCTTAGCACTGCTGAACGCTGGGCGTAAATTTGAAGCCATTCAACTAGTTCGCAGCTATACGGACTGTACACTTCACGAAGCCAAGGAATTCATCTACGCGTTGGAATCTGCCAAGTAATTCCCAACTGCCGCTCTCGTCTCCTCGTCCTCTCTGAAAATACTCCCAAGTCCTTCAAATCTTCCTAGTTCTGTTCCTGTAACAAGGAGAAGACCTTGCGACTCAAAGACATTCCAATGCAGCGCAAGCTGGTTGGCAGTTTTTTGCTTGTGGGCTTTGTGCCAGCCATATTGCTGACAGCTGTTGGTGTACTAGTGGCTACTACTTCATTAGTTACACAAACCTATGAACAACTGAGCGGACTGCGTGAGAATAAACAGCAGCAGCTAGAGACTTATTTTGCTCAGCAGCAAAGTGATCTAGAAGTGACAGGCAAGACAGTAGAAAGTTTTCAGATTGCTGCAAAAAATAAGTTAACTGCATTTCGAGATGCAAAACAGTTAGCGTTGCAGGAGTACCTGCAGACAATCAAAGCCCAGAGCATCGACTTAGCCAAAAACAAGCTGATCGTTGAAAGCATGTGGGCCTTGCCCAATTTCTTTCGAAATTACATCCCAGAGCAAAATCTAGAGGAGGCTGATCTCAATAGAATGCGAGAAGAATTACGAGGATACTGGGAAAATGAATTTACTGAAAATTACCAGCAATTGAATGGTGGAACAGAACCAGAGACGGAGAAATATTTCTCTAAGTTAGACGATGCAAGCATTGCTTTGCAGCATGCTTTTATTGTCACTAATCCGAATCCAATTGGGCTGAAAGATGCGCTTAACAAACCTGATGAAACAGCTTACAGTCGGCTTCACTCTGAACTGCAGCCATTCATCCGAGACTATCTGCAAACGTATGGATTCTATGACATTTTCCTTGTGGATTCTAAGAGCAGTCGAGTTGTTTATTCTGTTTTCAAGGAACTCGATTTTGGTACTTCTTTGGTAGATGGACCTTTTGCTGAGACAGCGTTGGGGAGAATTTTTCAGCTAGCCAACTCTGCGGATGCTCCCGGAGAGTTCTTTGTTGAGGATTTTGAGCCGTATTGGCCTAGTTTTGATGCCCCAGCTGCGTTCACGGCGGTTCCTATTTTTGAAGAAACCTTGACGGGCCAAACCCAATTGGGAGTGGTAATTTTTCAGTTCCCTGTGGATCGTTTCAAGAATGTGATGAGTGATCGTAGTGGTCTAGGGAAGACCGGGGAGACTTACCTCGTTGGCAATGACTTGCGCTTGCGTTCTGATTCGTTTCTGGATCCTCAAAATTATTCAATAGAGGCCTCGTTCGCTAGAGAGACGATAATTGATACGGCTCCTGTCAAGGCGGGTCTATTTGGAGAATCAGGGGTGGGTGTAGTGAAAAATTATCTGAACCAGTATGTGCTAAGTGCTTGGAGTCCTTTTACATTTGAAAAATTCAACTGGGTGATAGTCAGTGAGATGGCAGTCAGTGAAGTACTCAATCCAAGAGACGAGGAGGGGGCTGAATTCTATGCTAGTTATGTAGAGTTGAATCAATACTATGATCTGTTTCTGATCCATCCAGATGGTGAGATCTTCTACACTGTTGCCAAGGATGTCGACTACCAAACAAATATCCTGAGTGGACCCTACTCAGAGAGTAATTTGGGCAGAGTGGTACGACAAGCAATCAGTACAGAAAGTATAAGCTTCATAGACTTTGAGTCATATGCTCCAAGTGGAATGGCACCAGCTGCGTTTCTCGTGAATCCAGTCCTAAGGGCTTCATTGCAGGAGGAGGACGATTGGCAGGCATTTATTAAAACGTGGTCTGGTGTCCAAGAGGGGGAGGGAAATACTCAATTATTAGTTGCCTTACAGTTGTCGGACAGCACCTTGAATGAGGTGATGCTGCAACGCACTGGTCTGGGAGAGACTGGAGAGTCCTATCTGGTGGGTCCAGACTTCAAGCTACGAACCAGCACCCGTGATCCCAACCGCAATCTATCTTCCTCTCTCAGCGGAGACGTCACTCTCAATGGGGCGGACACCGAACCTGTTCGGCTGGCCCTTGAGGGTCAAAGTGACACCGGTCTCTATCAAAACTACAACGGCGACTGGGTGCTGGCTTCCTTCTCTCCGATTGAAGTACATGACCAGACCTGGGCCTTGATTACTGAGATCCAGGCCTCTGAGGTGCTGCGCCCTGTCTGGATTTTGGGTCTGGTGGTGTTAGTCCTCCTGTTGGGGGTCGTAGCCCTGGTGGTTCAACTGGCGCTCTTCTTCTCCCGCAACATCACTCAACCGGTCTCTGAAACAGCTTTGGCCCTGCAGACGATTGCCGAAGAGCAGGACCTGACCGTCCAGGTGGGTGTAGAGCAGCAAGATGAGATTGGCCAGATGGCCGAGTCCATGCGCCAGATGGTCTCTCAACTCAACAGCGCCCTGCAACATGTGGAGTGGTCTTCCCGCCAGGTTCAGCAGGAGTCGAGTGTGTTGGAGAGTAC
>CAJXNF010000015.1 GCA_913056375.1 uncultured Pseudomonadota bacterium
TCAATCCTTTCTTCAACGCCTCTAAATAGAGGGTTTCGCATTCTCCAGGTTCAAGATTCGCAGTCACGGCACTGGGATGCCCATGGTCCGTGGAAGTTGCTCCCATCGACTTGAAAAAGGCTCTTCTTTGCATCAGTGCATTGAGATACCCTGTCCAATTCGTGGTATCTTCTCCGGTTAGCTGGCCGAGCAATGTGATATTTTCAGAAAAACCCTCGAATTCCGGATCAACCACCGGGTCAGGTCGGAAGGCGGTGATGACCCTTCCGTTCCATCCCGAATCAGCAATCGAACGGTGATGAACTAATTCATCCAAGGGTGATTCCGTGGTTGCCAGAACTTCAAGGTTGAACCGATCAAACAACGCTCTGGGCCGGAAGGATTCCTTGCTCAGTTTTTCACTGATTTGATCATAAGTGACGTCCATCAAAAATCCAATTTCCATTCATTTCATATTTGAAATTATTTCATAACCCGTCTCCAATAGACCAGCCGGTATTAAAATATTTAGAATGTTGTGATGAAATCAACTTAGATTGCAGCTTTTCAGATCTGTAGGATCTTATGTACGAAAAGATCCATCTCGTTGAGCATCGTGGCCATGCCATCGGTAGCTCCGCGATACCTTTTCCAGACCTCGTAGAAGGGTTGGAGGTAGCTCTGACCCCAACCTTCATTCAGCAAACGCTGCCTCCAGGGGAGGAACAAACCATCGAAGCGAAGAACTCTGCTGCTGTGGACAAGCAGGTAATTGAGATCGTTCTCCTGGGTTAATGCCTTACTGGTTGAGATCCGGTAAAGCTCTGGTTTCCTGTAGTTAAGGAAGTTGTAGTCGTTGGGAACGATCTCTCGACGCGAGAGTGGGACGAGATCAGCAACACCCCGGACACGCTCAGGAACAACAGGCTCACTAGGCTCAAGCCCATCATCGAGGACCAGAAATAATGCAGCTCCTCCATAGATTCGCTGTAATTTGAGCGCTTCTTCGATGTACGAGTAGAAGTCAATGTCCTCCAGGTAGTTCTCAAAGGATTTGAGAATGTCGTCGTAGCCTTCTGTTACTTCGCCCAGCTTGATGGTGGGCTGCTCAGTAACGGCAGCCTCAGCGTAGATGTCGATGACACGACGACACAAAGGGTCGTAATACAGCGCCTCAAGCTCTGCCTCAGACAATTGCTTGGGTGAACGAAGCGCGTAATACTCGCTTTTATCCTTCTTTGTGCCAAGACCAGTGATGGCATTTACAAGCACACCATCATTGCGGATATCAGAATCCATCTTGATCTCTGGAGTTTCCGAAGATTCCGCCAAAGTTTCGGCCTTAACTCATTAACTCTAATCTAACAATCGTCTTTCAGTGGTAGATACCCTCTGGACCTTGTTAGTAAATACGAATTCAGGTTTTGGTAACTGGTTTTTCCTTCCAGCCATTCCCTGCGCCACTGTTGGATGAGCGCAGGTGTCAAACGAGGTTGCGTCAATCAGAAGTAACCAAGGCGTGTGAGCAGAGCTTTCAGCGCTGAGGCCTTTTCTTGGTGGTATCGCTGTAATTCCTTCAAGGAATCACCGAGATCTTCGTGAAAGTACTTGTCGAACTGATCCTCATCAGAATATTCCGAGATGCAATCCATCAGACCGCTCTTCATCTTCTTGCGGTACTGCGGATTAGAAATCGTGTAGGCGCTTAAATCAACTTCCATTAGATGAGGTCAAGCCAATCGGTTGTGGGAGTTGTAGCAACAACTGAGAGTGCAAGTGCGAGCGCCATCACCGAGTCATCGTGTGCGCCATCACCTGCTTGCCTATCACCAGTTTCTAACTGCCTGAACATCAGCATCTCCTGATAGAAGGGATCTCTTGGAACCTTCAGCTCCTCTCGTTCCAGGAAATAAGTAATGCGATCAGTATTTGAGATTTTGTTTGGTCGGTTGGTGTTGTAGGGCTCAACCATGTACTTCGCTAGAGCCTTTGAGAGGATCTCAGATACGACAGCTCCAACACCGTTCTTCTCAACGATGACCTTCGAAGGGCTGAAGTTCTCTGCCTGCTCAATAATCTGCTGGATGCACCAGTCCGATGACTTGTATCGGACGCGGAACAGATTGACTACTTGGTATGGGGCAGTCGTAATGTCCAGGACAACGGAGCACCAGTAGTCGTCACCTCCACCAGCAGGGTCGATCGCCATGATGTAATCACGGTTGATCAGTCCTGACTCAATAGTTTTTCCGTGACACGCCTTCTCCACCAGTTCAGGTGGAAATACCTGAGCATCGGAGGCGACATAGTCCATCTCATATTCCTGCCTCCACGCTCTGTCAGTCAGCTTCGCCTTAGCCTTCGTCTTTGCAGCCCAATCAGGATCCGCCGCATAGATCGGAATATCCGAGTAATGGATCTTGAAACGATTCCACCCGTCGTCCTCACCGTGCCAGAGGTTGGCGAACATATTGCCCATCCCATTCGGGGTGGACAAAAGTATGAGCTTGGCTTTCTCACCGAGCGTTGCCATCGTCGGCTGTGCCGCCGTGTAGATCTCGTCTGCTCCATCGAGGAAAGCGGCCTCGTCGAGCACCACCACGGAAACAGAAGGGATACCACGGGCGGCTCTCGGAGTAGCGGGAAGGAAGTAGATGGTTCCGAGTCCTTTGAACGACAGTTCACTGTTGGATTCGGTGGTGAACTCGATTGACGAGTCCTCGATGCTTGCGGCCTGGGCTCTGATCCGTTTACCAAGAGCGCCAGAGTCAGTGGCTGTCTTTGAGAAGACCACTGCTGCGAAGCCCGGTTCAGTAAGGGCGCGACACAGCAGGTAGGAACAGACCGTTTCAGAAGCGCCGACCTGGCGGGACTTCAAAACGATCGTGTACTGGTGAGAACAGATCGAATCGATCAGCTTCTTCTGGATGTCGAAGGGCTGAAACGGTTTGACGCTGCCAGACGTTCTGATCCACGTCAGTGGAGCAAACTCATTCCACTTATCGGCGGTCGGGAATTTAGGTTTGAAACCAACAGCAGTTGATGTAAGGCGTTTCTCAGCTGCCTCTTGCTCACGCTGCTCCTGTAATTTCTCTAACCTCTCCAACCGGGTTAAGTGTCTGGCGTTGGGCATTTGCCTCTAGCTGTTCAATCCGACGCTCAATGGTTCTGGCCTCATATTGTTTATGAGCAGAGTCAATGAGGATCTTGATCGCCTGCACTTTAACGTTGACAGCGATGTCAGGATCTTCGGAATCAATGATCTCACGGAGCTTCTGGATGGCTTCTGGGAGCGCCTCAGAAGTCACACCGAATGATCGGTGAAAGATCTCCTGTTGATAATCCCAGATCGCGTTATTAAATTCTTCCAGTTGCTTCCAAGCACGGATCCCTTCGGTCGAGCACTTTGCCCGTTTAGCTGCATCACGCCAAGTAAAACCAGCAGCAAGAGCCTGTGCTGCCAAGACCTGGCGCTCATTCAGTTCCTTGGGACGATCCATAACAGCTAGTCAGATTTTTAGCCGCCTCATATGCAGCCCATCGCATTGCTGCGGGCTGGAGAAGCAAAGCAAGGCGTGCAAGTTCTTTGGTGACTTCGAGAAGTTCATCACGCTCCAACTTATCAATGCCTTTCATCATCTGCGCATAACGCAGTTGATCATTGACGCTGGGTTCAATCGTCCTCATCAAATTCCTCTTCAGAGTCCAGGCCCTCATGCTGTTCAGCAAGGGCTGATCCGATTCGAGACATAAGAACCTTGGCGCAGGTCAACACATCGGTGTCGTCTCCTGACTTGATGCTCTTTTTGATTCGTCGGAAAAGTTGTTTGTTCTCAGTGCGGGAGTGTCGGGATTCCTCTAGGCAAATGCCGATGATCTCCTCCATCTGGCTGTAGGGAGCTTCTGTGGCGACCTTGCGTGTGTACGCATAGGTGAGTACAGAAGCCAATCCCCATTCGTCGTAACTTCGGACAAGCTCGCCCTCATCACTTATCTCCTCAAATTGCTGAGCAAGTGGATGACGATAGTCAGTTGGGATCAGCGACAGTGGTACCGCGCAGTCCGTGACATACTCCATGAGACAAGGGGTACATAACCCATCTAAGCGCGTTAAGCCGCGATGTGATTTGCAGCAACCCCTTGGTAGCGAATTACACGGTATGGCTCGTCATTCTTGATGAAGTTGTTGTTCGCAAATTCGATATCTGAATCTGAAATAGCTCGAATCTCGTATAAGGTTCCTGACGGCTCAGTTATCTTGCACATCACAGCGGAAGGGAACATTCTGTCTTACTCGGCGATACTCACCATAACGAGGTTTGAGTAAGCCTGCATCGTTCAGATCCTAGTCATCCCAGTCATTGTCGTACACCGCAACGTTCTTGAAATTGCTTGATTTAGGTTCAGGTTTGCGGGTCTGTTGGATACGAACCAAAGCGAAACCAAAACGATGAAGCAGGCGTGAGAGCACGACTTGCAAGCTTTCCATGATTACATCGCGTTTATTCAGTTTTACATATCGGTAGAGGTAGCTTGGCATTAAAAAACCGGGGTAGGTGAACCTATCCCCGGTATTAGGCAGGATTAACCTGAGCCCTTCCGCAAAAATCTTAACGCGGACTATAGAACCAGTACATCAGACGATCGAAGAAACGCTCAAAGGGATTAAGGCGCGTCATCAAACGATAGATCCCACTCCTGCGCGAGGGCTTGTGCTTCATCATTTCTTGCTTCATCCAATAGGTCAAGGACTCGTTGGCAGATCCAAGCTTCGTTGACATCGTCGACTGATAAGACTTGCATGTCGATCTCATTTGCTTCTCTTACAACGTATCTGTTTTGATGCCAAGAGCAGCTTCGGTTGCCCGAACCTCTACTCTGGTTGCCGCAGAAACACCGGCATCAGCAATCGTGATCAGTGTTTCAAGTAGCGAAACTGAATGAGGCTTGAGTGCTTCAAAGAAGAAGCTGGCGAAGAGAAGACGTTCTTTGGTTTTAGTCATTGGTGCTCCATTTCGAGGATTTCTTGAATGGCTCTCTTGTAACCGTCCCAGTAAATGGCCTGGTGATCTCGATCCTGTCCCCTGAATTCCTTCAGAGAATCCATCTGACGAGCATGAGCCCACCGCAGCAGACTGGTGATGCTGCTTTTACGCACATCAAGGTTGGGATCGTCCGGCTTATGAAACAGATCCTTGAGATCAGTTACCGGTTTTGGAGCAGGTGTTGCAGTGGCCTGAGTAGACCACTGACGTTCAAATGCGGAACGATCTTGAGTAGTGAACATCAGACAGCAGCGGCTTGATTTTCGATAAAGCGTTGGAAAGCACCACGCCGTACCCTGTGAGTGCGGGTCGGCTTGTACTTCTGATCAGTGATGTAGACCTTCTTGCCGTTGCGGAAGAAGAAGAGACCACCTCGTTCTCCTTTGTGGATCTCGGCGTCGTCAGGGACCAGGCTGAAGTGAGTTTGAGTCATTGGTTGGCGATGGTGTAGTTGTTGCAGAAGTTGTCCCACTCGATCTTGTGAAGACCACGCTCGTTATGGATGCCTTTGATCACCCAGAGGGGTTGTCGATCGGCTTTCAAGGGTCGTTCAACCGTGAGCAGAATGAATGGCTCGTTGTCGCAATCTCTGGTGACAGTGCGACCAATCAGATCGCGGAGTTTGATTGTGTTTGCCATTAGGTGAGAGAGAGGGAAGAACAAATAAAGGGGGGCTGGTCTTACGGCAGCGTCCTTACTTCCGGCCAATACGCCATGTCCGGCTGGAATCACCGGAGTCCTCGATGGGACCGCGCATACCTGGAGAGGCCCGGAGATGCAGTAACAGCTGCATCTCACCAACCGCTTGACCCGAGCAGTTGCAGGCATCACTGCAGAGGACGCGTTTGGGGTGACATTGACCACCCCGCCCGCCAGCAGATCAGACGAGAGCCAGCAGGGAGTTGCGGGCTCGGTCGATGCGCTTCGCACTGGCACCGCCGTAGAGAGCTTCCAGGCGTGTGCGGGCTTTGTCGGTGACGCTGCGGCTCATCCCACGGTTGCGACCTCGGTCATGGGTCTCGAACTGGGTGATGGCCTGGAACAGTCCCCAGGCAGTGCCCTTCTCGACGCCGTAACCCGTGTCACCTCTGTAATGCGAGTCGATGACATCGATGTGGGAAAGATCAGTAAGCAGACGCGGACGCGTTGCCCCGCTGTTCTTATCCGTAATAGGACGAGACAGGTCATCGGAATAGGTGTGCTCCAGGACTGCTTTGGCTTGCTCAGAGCTGAGGCGCAGCGTTGTCAGAGGTCGCAGGGACTGAAGATCGGTCTCGAACTTCTGCTGTTCGACGTTGATCAGACGGGGCAGAGCCTCAGCGAATGCTGTGACGGATGCGGTGTGACGCATGACCATTCCTGCACCCTCTTGTTTGGCACGGCTGGCACCTTTGTTGCAGAGGTAGTTGATCTGGTTGGCGCACTGCAGTCGGACGTCTGAGAAGAAGACGCCGAAGGCAGAGGAGCCATCAAAGGAGTTGAAGGCGTGGAGATAGCGACGGACCTTGTCACCTGAGGTGACTTCGCCTTCGATGTCGCAGCGAGCGGAGACAAACACCTTCTTGCCACCACGAATGGTGAGGATGTTGTCGATCTCGACGTTCTCCCGCAGGTAGTCGAACAGCATGATCAGTGCGTCGTTTTGCACTGGGGTGTAGTTGCTGCTCATGACACCGAGGGAGACGCCTGTGTCCTCACGCACAAGGTGGCAGTGCTCGTCGTCGACGCGTGTCTCGCCGTTGTGCTGATAGGTGCTGACAACCTTGTCGACCTTGAAGTCGGCATCGGCCATGCGGAAGGCTTCGGAGGCGGACACGTTCTCGGTGATGAGCGTTCCGCCCGCTTGTGCAACCAGGGGATTGACCTGATAACCATTCGCCTTGTACTTGCCATAGACCATTGCCTCCTTTTCTCGGGAGTATTGGGTGCTGACGGCGTTCGCGTAGATGAGTTGCGTAGTCATGGGGCAGTTGAGTGAGAGAGATACGAGGACGTTGCCCGTCCTATAGAGGATACGGGGATCCACCCAACCTGTCTAGGTTGCAAGGAAAGGTGGACATCCCCCGTTACAATGTGGGCTCACCAACCGTCCGCTACGAAGCGGTTGGAAGGTGAGAGAGATACGACCTCGGGGTGAGATCCGAGGTTTTTTATTGGAAACCCTTAGAAGGCTTGTCCTGTTTGGGTTGCTGAGCTTGTTTGAGGAGACGACGTTCGTGCTTCCTCCTTAGCTTTCGCTGTGCCTTATCTTTTCCAGTTGGATGACAACCCGCTTGCATGTACCCGTTGTCTCCAAGAATTTGTCCAATAAAAGACATCAGTCAGCCTCCGTGTGATCGAATTGAATGGCGACGAGGGGTGCGTCCTTCTTGAAGAACTTGGCCTCGATCTGATCGGTTGCAAGACGGAGTGCCTGGATGACTTTCTCCGCTTCGCCTTCCGTAAAGGCGTATTGACTGGTTGAGAGATTGCCAATCATCTTGATGGATTTGAGTGCTCTCTCCAGCCGTGGAATGAGCAGACGCTTGAAGTCAGCTCTCTTGTCCTGCATGGTTTTCATCGGACATCCACCTTTTCAATGAACTTCGGCGCTTGGAAGATTCCGCAGACGTGGTCGCAGGTGTCTGAGTAGTGTTGTGCCCAGGCACGGGCTGTGCGGAGAGAGTCGAAGTAGTGATCATTGCCAGTTGGGTTGTGGCAATCGAAACAACCATCTGCAGCGTCACGGGTGGTGACGACAACGTATTTGGCAGCATCCTTGTCGACCTGCTTCTGGCTCAGCTCAGAGAATCGCTTCTCTCGTTCTTCATAAGAACGGTTGTGGTTGTAGCTCATTCGGATTCCTCCTCTTGATCGATTACCCAGGTTTCGAAGTCTGGTGGTGTGTTGTAGTCGTCGCCGTAGTTCTGAGGAGAGGGATCGAAGTCCGCGAGAAACTCCTCGTAGCGTGCTCGTAATGGGTCAGTCATGGTTAGTCAGGGGTTGTTTGTACTTGGTCCAGAAAGCCTTCTCCAGGGCTGTCAGCTTTGGCGCTTTGTCTGAAACGCATTGCCGTGCCTTCTTCTTCGCGGCATTGATGATGCCGTTAGGGTTTGTACCCCAGTGAGGAGAAGCAGCCACTGATCAGCCGATGGAGAAGTAGAGGGTCTTGCCGTTGATCGAGCGTTTCTCGACCTTCTCTTCCTTGATCAGAGCTTCCAGGAGTCCAAAACTGAACCACTGACGGGAGTCGTTGTATCCAATCGCTTTGCCTACATCGCAGTTGCGGACACCTTCAGGGTTGTTGTCCAGGAACTCGATGATGGCTTGTTTGAGAGCGTAATTAGAGATGAGAGTGTGTGCAGGCCAGACAATCTTGTCGGCGCTGAACTTGTTGGTGGTGACGGACGAGGTCATGAAATTAAGTGAGAGAGAAAAAAGGTCTGGCATCCTGCCCAGGCCAGTGTTGGGCTTTGATTAGATCAGAAATCTCTGCCAAACGAATCAGAAAGTGTTGCTGACAGTTCATGTCTAAAAGAACGTTGAACACTGATCGGAAGTTGATTCAAGTGATCAATCATCGCTGCAAGTAAGAGTTGCATTTCTGGCTCAAGTTTTTCGAATTGAACTTCTTTTTGATAAGAGACTTGCATTGTTTTAGATGAGAGAGAAAAAAGATCTGGCATCAAGCCCAGGCCAGCGTTGGGCGTTAATTAACGAGGTCTGACAACCGTTACGACACGGCAGGGCTCAGGATCCTTTGTTATGTAGTGAAAACCTTGCGGATGAAGGCAAATCCACTGAGCGCGATTCTCCAGAATCGAAAGGTCACGAGCGCGGATGACAAGATCATGCAGATTCATAGTTGATTGCCAAAGGGGAGTGGAAAGTCAGGGTTCGTTCAAAGACTGCTTTAGTGATTACTCTGCTTTTGTCCAGAAAAGTAGAGTGAGCATTGTGTCTAAAGTCATTCACGCCTTTGATGTACTCAAGTGCTTTGTCTTGAGCTTCTTCCTTTGAAGTAGCGATGACATAAAACCAAGAGCTGGGAATGTCTCTGCCGTATTCGCAGTCGACATGTGTGCGGAAGACGTAAGTTCTATCGTGCATGATGCAAAGGTGGTGATGCGTGAGTTGAAAAGACTGCATCGGCAGTCGGCCAAGGTGTAAGGAAGAGAACAGCCATGCAGCAGAGCAGGGTGCTCATTCCGAAGATCTTTTCTTGTTGTTTGGTCATGCTTCCACCTCGCTGTTGCTGGTGGGTTTGACAGTCAGATAGACAGATTCGCTGAATGTGGCTTTGCCGTTCTCCTGCTCCACACGTTGCAGATGGGAAATACGATTGGCTTCACGGCGAAGCTCATCGCTGTACTTCCAGACCTTGCGACGGCAGACCACAACCTGCTCGTCATCAGTTGCAGCAGCTTGAATCTCATGCTTGTTCATGAAATGCAGAAGCTGTGCCTGACGACCTTTCACTTCTGCTTCGATGTCCTTCAGAAGCTTCTTACGATCTAGATAGATCTGCAGCTCACGTTCGTATTGTTCTTCTGTCCAGTTTTCAGCCATGGGTTTGGTTGCTTTGGTTGAGAACTTGATGCGCTTCTTAGTAGCAGATTGTTTAGTGCGGGTTGAGATTGTCATGGTGAGAGAGAGAAAAGAATCAGAGAGCGTATGCGTTGTCGGTTAAGACAACCTGGCGAGAAGAGGTGAACAAATCGCCACTGTGTTTCCACACAAAGGCATCATCACGCTTTGGGTTGTATGTGATGCGTCTGTGAGAAGGGGTGACAGAAAAGGCAGATGTACAGATCTCGCCTTCAAGAAAGGCGTGAACGTACTTCTTACCTTCTGCCCTTGTTTGTTGCTGACCGTAGTCGTTAACTACAGTTGTGACGTTGTTGAGTGCAAGACGTTGCAGATGTCCAGCCACTCTCCAACCTTTGCCTGGGACGTGTTTTTGTACACTCCAGATGTGCTTTGTGAGGTTGTAATAAACTCGGACTTTCATCGCTCTTGCATTAAATAGGTGAGCTGTTCTTCGTCTTCTTCAACATGAGAAGTGTCATGTTTAAGTAGCGCAGTGATTGCATCATCCGCGATATGTGCGAAAAGATCATCAATGAAGTCTTGAGCGGGATTGTTAGAGGGCATGATCAGGATGTTGATGTAGGTAATCGAAATGTGGATCGTCGCAATGCTTGATCCAGCAGCAGTAAGTTCCAGACAATGAAACAGCGAAGATACGCTCATCATCGATCTGTTCAATCTCCATTCTGTTGTCGTTGTTCATCTCATTAGCGAGACGATTCTTAGCTTTGGCAGATCGTGGATTGACGAAAACAACAGTCATCGATGTGCCCTCCCGTAGATCTCACAATTGCGATCACGGAGTGAGTCACAACAACCGTCGTCAGTTGCAAAATAAGTTCTTACTGGTGGTTCTATCCGTTTTTTGATAGTGATCACCTGCCAATTCTCTTTTTTGATGTATTGAGATCGCCTATAGGCAGATGCCATGGCTTTGGCTTCCTTGTAGGTGTAGGCAATGCCTGCCACCGTGTTGGATCGTGTGTCGATGACGTTGAACATGATGAGATGGATGCAGTGAGAGAGATGACCGCGACCGGACAAGGTTACTTTGAAACAGCAGTTTTGGTGCTGTAGCCAGTGAACTTTCCGGCTTTGCGGCGAGCATGGATCGCTTTACCCCAATCAGAACCTTTAGGTTGAGTCCCATGCACAAGAAGTGCAAAAGGTTTGTCACCTAAACAGTGACTGTCATCGTGATCAATCTCAAGACCTAAAGCGGCTGCTTCTTCTTCCGTCTTGACCACAACTGAATAACGAGGGAAATGACCCTCATCAATTAAATAATCAAACTTTCCACCTTTAGATGCTGTTAGGTAGAAATTGCTAGGCAATTCAAGACCTAAGAACAGATCCAGAGACTTACTGAAACAGTAAAAGATCATATCTGGATTGCGCTTTGCAACTTCGATCCAGGCCAATAGGTAACCCAGAGAGAACATATCGCCACTTTCATGAATACGAACTAACCTCTCATTCTTGCGTCTATGATGCTGAATACTTGCATCGATTAGATCAGCCATTGAAGCATTGATAACTGACTGCATCAACAGCTCCATATTTGTTGCTCTCAGGTTATAAACCGCGTCATATTGAACCTCTGAAGATGCAGCAAAGCAGCGGAACTTTGTGTCTTTGCCATCTTGAATCTTACGCTTACCGTCAGGTTGAATAACAGCAAAAGACTTGCAATATAAAGCGCCAGGACATGTCTTACCTGCCGGGATAGAAAAGATTAGTCTTTTCTTGAGCTTTGCGTTTCCGTGAGAGAAATTGAGAAATTCAGTGAAGTTCATTTTGAGATGCTGGATGCACAGCTTGTGAGGTGAGAGAGAGAAGAAATTAGTTATCAATCAATTGGATTGAAATAACATCACGATCTAGATCTTCTGGATCTGGAGTACGATCCGCAAGAGCTTCGATTTTTTCGAAAAGTGAACTAAAATCAGACGTTGATTCGTCTCCGTCATTGAAATCCAACGCCATAGATTCCAGACAGTAAAGGCAAACAGATAGTTCACCTTGAGTGAGATAATTCATGATCAGAGACTTGAAACTGGAATGATGCGATATTCTTTCATATCAACCCAGAAAGGTTTCATCTGGATTGCATAAAGTTCGGCACGTTCAAGAGTTTCAAAAAACTCAGAATTAGCCCATTGTTTTTCGCCTGCAAATTCATATGCTCGTTGAAGAACATAATTAGCAGCGAAAACACCTGTTGATGAGATCATGAGAATTTAAGGAGAGAGAGATACAAAAAGTGCCACTAAAAAGTGGCAATAACGCAAGACAGGATTTGAACCTGATTGTGAAAAGATAGATTTAATCTGCTGATATACACCGAGAAAATCTATCTATTCACTCCTTTCTGTTAGATACAGCATGCGCTAAATCTGAAGGGATGATTAGTTACCCTGGCCCACATTAAATACGTTTCAGTGTTGTTGATATACACCACACCTATCGCGTAAGTTGCAGTCCTAAAAATATTTTTTATTGATGCCTTCTCTCGTGTCTGTATTGTCCGTTCGCTTCGTTGATCACCACTACTAGGCAACGCCCTTAACGCCGTCCGGCCATGGCTGAGATCGGCTTAACTTCCGATCCCGTTAAGGGCTCCCCCGGATGATCGCTCAGAGCGGGGGGAGCTTGCCGTATCGCGCCCGATTGACGCGGTGGCCGTAGCCGGTGCTGATGCTGTGTCGTTGGCTGTCCTCGCTTGGTTGAACACAAGGTAGGACCCAACCCGGTCAGGTAAGCAGCAACGGTAGACGCCTTGCCGGTTGGCACACTCTCCAACGGTCCGGACCCGGTAAAGGAACCGCGTAGCGCGCGCGAAGTACCACGACACCCGCCGATCCGTCAATATCAAGCAACAATCTGCTAAATAATAAATAGCGGGGGACTAGATATTAATAACCTAACTCTTCGCTAATAATCAATAGATAACTAAATATGATCTATATACTAACTATGCCCCCGCATAATTAAATATACATACATAGAAACATAGATGCTAGTCCTGTGAGACGATTCCTAGGAAAGTCATGAAGGCTCCTACCATCAACATCATGAAGATCATGAGCACCTGATGCGTGTACATGGCTAGCAATCGTAGATCAGACATTCAGGAGAACTGGGATTGAGGGAGCAATAACCTTCCCAATACAGATCAGCCTTGTGGTCGGGTGCTGTTGCTGCGACAACATCGGATAGTGCGTCTTGATCTAGCACTCCATCGAGGATTGCTTCTTGCAAAACTAACATCGCGTCCATGGATGCATTGTCCCGCATCCAAGTGAAAACGGTATTTTCTCTGTCTTCGGTCCAAAACATTTGAGGCCGATACCAGGGAAGTAGGTCTGTATTGCTCTTATTTCCGTTACAACGAGCACAACAACGTAAAAGGTTCCAACGTCGCGTAGGCCCGCCTTTTGATTTTGGGATTATATGATCTAGTGTCCAAGAATGAGCTGGCATTCCGCAGTAAGCACACCGCTTGCCAGGGTAGTCATGAATGATTGATTTTCGAAAGCTTCTTACGGCATCCTTTGGCCTTATTTCGTGAAGGTTGTAAAGCAGGTCTTCTGAACTCTGCGCTACTAGCATCACTATTTAGTTGGCTTACCTTCAAGATAACTAAGGGAATATCTTGATGAAGATCCAAGGATCGCTTTCTTTGACGTGAAAGAAGTGAGTTTCGATGGAATCTAGTACTCGAAGATTGTCGTTCTTCAGTACACGGCTGTAAACCAGGCCGTCCAGACAGGCTTTTAAGTAATTGTCAAGGTCGCCTCTTTTGGTCTGCCCATTGAAGATGATTTCGTTATGGGATACATGCTCTAGGCAGTCGTACTCCCATTCGCGGCGGACGATCTCGCTGAAGTCAGAGAGCCACTGCTTATAGGTCGGATCGTTGTAGACCTGGCCCTTGCTACTGAAGCGAGGGCGGCTGGCTGGTCGTGGTGGCATTGCCACGTTGATGACGTAAGGATCGCTTACGTTGCACAGCTCCTTGTTTACTTCATCCATCCGAGTGCCTCAGAGGTGATGGGGAAGACGCTGCAGAAGATCTTTTGTATCTCCTGTGCAATCAACCGATGTTCAAGTTGCGTGTCGTCCTGGGTACGCACTTGCAAGTAATGGATCCAACCGCGAACTGAAGAATTTGCGTACAAAACGCTTGGCGTACAGACAGGGAGGATCCGCCTTGCCGTTTCCTTTGCGATTCCTGCCTCTAGCATCGCCTCATACTTCTCATAGGCCAGGTCGATGACCTCCTGGGCCATTGCCTGTGCTTCTCCCTGCTCCAGGTCCGTCAGGTCATTGAATGAGTTCTGACGATTCTTAGTGTCCTGTCTGCGGAAAGTAGGAAGCGATGCCTTACTGGTCTTGGCATAGCGGCAACTAAATTGCTGAAATGACAGCCCGGTATGACGGATCATTTGCGTAGCTACATCAAGCTCCGTCTCTATGCGGACGCACATATTGGCCATCTGAAATGGTGACCAATGCTTCTCCCGCATCAAGAAATGGAGGAGCTTAGGCCCAGTACTCCAGTTGTCTTCGTTTGAAGGATTGGAGACTCTCGCCATCTTTACGATAAGGCGTTCCGCGTCCGGTGTTGCGTGGACCAAAGTGACCGGACGATCCAACGAAATCGAACCGCTTTCGGGATTTTCTTTCAGACCGGGAGGTAGCGTCATTTTCTAGTTCTTCAAAGGGGACGAAGGTGTTAGTCACACCGTTTTCGAGTTGCCACATCAGTCGAGAGGGATCAGACGCATTTGCTGGACGCTGGTATCGACAACCTTCGAGCTGTCGAATCGGACTGCATACGTCGGATAGTTGGCTCCGTTCTTATTGCGTGTCCAGGTCAGGTCGACGATGGTGCCTTTGCGAGGCTCTCCGAACATCATGTGGGCGGATCCGCTCTGCTTACGTCGAACCCTCTGACCGATCTCATAAAGGTGACCTGGACTCCTCGAACTGGACAGGTCGTCTCGATGACTGCTAGACATTTAGAAGCTGACCGCGTGAGTTGAAAACAGACCGAGGCAGCTATGACTTCGTAGACGTCGACGGAGAGCGTCTTGTCTTAGCTGTCGGCTTCCTTGGGGAGGCTGGAGGCCTGACGGTGAAGGTCAAGCAGAGCCACCCCCAACAACCACTCCCTCGCAACTTTCAACCCCGACTTCCCCTGGATGACGGTGAACATCCCCAGATGGTCGCGTAGCAGCTCCCTGGCTGATACATCTGTCTGGGTCGCCGTTTGCGTCCAGGTGACAAGTTGAGAGAGGGTTATCCGAGAGGGCTTCATTGGCCTTAGCTAAAGCGTTTATAACTTCTTCCTGAGTTGTTTGATAGAACCCTGCTATCTGATCTATAGACCATTTGTGCTGTTCTTCAATCAAATCCTCGTAGAAGAATTTGTGAATTGGTTTTCTCATTGTTAACTATGCCACACCTCTAGACATTGGTTGGTGGTAGTTATCTGGAAGAGGATTCTTTTCGTGCCAATCTTCCAACTTCTCCAGGAAGTGGCAGTACAACTGATTGATGTCGGTGCGGCCCATCTCATGGATCTGAAAGGGCTTGTTCGGCAGCGCGACGACGATCAGTCCTTTTTTGATGCAAATTCCTTGGCGTGCATACACGAAGTTTGCAGCCTTGATATACGCGGCAACCTGCAACTCATACCCATACAGCTTTGACCCTGTGACAGGCTTATTAGCCGTTTTAAAGTCGATCAGGGTCGGTTGATCCCCATCACCCGGCATGTATGCAATGCAGTCGCAGGCACCTGCGTAGTTATCAGAGTTCCACACAGCCCCTTCAAGAAGTAGGGGCGTCTCAATCTGCTCTAAGAAAGGACGGAGTGAGTTGTAGAACGGCTGATAGCTGAAATGAAACGGTGGATGCTCTCCTGTTGTTAGGAATTGCTCCGCACCGTCATGAGTCCATGTCCCGCGTGCTGAGGCTCGTTGAAGAATCTCATCAGCTGCCTTTTCCCCTTTGTACTTCCTCCAGCTTGCAAACTTTGAGTCATCACGAAGGATCGTGGTTACCGATGGTTTCAGGCCGAGAGGTGTTGCATAGACCCGGTGCCCATCAATGGTGGTCCGGACTGCTTCGTACTTGGGGATGGCAGTGACGCGTGGCATGGAAGCCGTGCAAAGGGATGAAGGGGGCTAGGTGCCCCCGACCGGATGGAGATGTCAGTCCTCAGACTTGCCGAACACTTTGTCTCCAGGCTCACCCATGCAGTAGGCCTTCAGATCACACTGGAAGTCTTCATAGGCTTCAGCGATCTCGTCAGCAACTGACTCTGGAGGCAGTGCCATCAGGGTGTGAACCGTGTCGGTCATGGTTTTGCCTTTACGGCTCCACTCGAAGTCGTAACCGCGAGGGTCTCCATAACGCGGGTTCTCAACCGCTTTGGTGAACTGCTGGATCAGAGTCTGTTGAGTGAAGCTCCAGATTTGGAACTTCTCTTCCTTGTAGTTCCAGACGATCATCGCCATGAAGGTCTTCACTGCAGGGTCGCCATTCTTTCGAGTGGCAGCGCCTTCAGGGATTTCCTCGAATGGGACTTCGTCGAAACCGTTCTCTGCAAGGGCTTCTGCGTCCCAGCGAGCGCAACCACGACGGGCTTGGCCATCGTCGTCCTGGTAGTCATACCAGATTTCAGACCCCCATCGACAAGTCGACATGACTCTGAATTCGACGCTCTCGCCGTCCTTAGGGACAGCAACGTAACCGCTAGTAGCGGCTGCGCGATCAGCTGCTTCCTTCTTCTCGTTTTCCAGACGAGTCCGGAGCGCTGTCGGAAGAAAGCTGTTCGTTTCTTGTGAGGTTTTTGTGGCTTGGTTGCGGCGTGTGGTTACTGGCATTTGTGGAATGGTTGAGGAGCTTTTGTGTGACTTCTTGGTGGCGAAGCAGGCGTTCCAACATCTCTGAAGGAGAGAGGTCAGACAGCTGAGCTAGGCCAGACAAGAACCGGAAGGCGTGGTCTGTTAGCCAGACAGTCCTCCGGCGCTTCGCCTCCCCGTACTGCCTTGCGGGCATCAGGTGGCTGCGAATGCGTCCACCCTACTGCGGTTATTCAGAGAGTGCAACCTGCTGAGGTTGGGTTAACCCTTCAGTTCGTTCAGAAGCTCAGCAGTAGTGCGCTTGTACTGAAAATGCTCTTCCAAGAGGCGAGCTGTCTTGGCAACCTGCTCCTCTATTTCGTGGTTGTTCCAAGTCGCGTTGCCTTTGATCAGCTCTGCGAAGACTTCTTTCTGCTGCGGGTTACCAGGGAAGTGTCCGCCAATCTGAGTCGCGTCTTCAATGGGATCCAAGTCCTGGACGACCATCAACTTCCTGATGAGGCGAGCTGTCTTTTGGCTAATTGCAGTGGCGTCTGATTCGTTGAAGTAGCTAGTGCTCAGATCGATGGGCAATGGCCGCAAGCCGAGGAAGACCTCAGTCAAATAACCCGCTGTGACTGGATTGCCGTTCTCATCTCGCATGATTTTGACATCCATAACCAGGCTGTTGAGCCTGCCGAAATTAGTTATTGGCTCACCTCTTTGAGCTGCATCGATATCCCTGCACACATATTCGATTGCGACAAAGGCTGTCGGGCCTGGGTTCTTGATGCGGCAGTTTCTATACCCGGCAATGGTGCTGCTGTGCAGCATCGCCTTGCCGCCTGTGCAGAGCTTGCACAGAGCAACCAATTGGGGATGAGAGAACCGGTTCACATCCATGAACCAGGAGAACCAGCGACCGAAAGCAAGCAAGCCAGCTTCTTTGGCTTCTTCCAGATCCCTGCCTGCCACTACGGGGCGCGGGGGAGTCCCGGCAGCTTCTATGCGCAGCAACTCAGATCGCAATTCGGTCACTTCGTCCCCCAACGCGGATAGGTCAACCTGACTTTATGTCCTTATGCGAGAAAAAGTAACTATTTCCAGAAGTCTGTACTTTTGGGACCATGGTTCCAACCGAGCCTGGACAGCATCGGTACCGTGACCTTGTAAGGACAAAGGTCGCATGGACATGAGCCCCCAGATGGCAGCTGAGGAGTTGTTGCGTCGGAAACACCTGCCCCAGGATTGGAAGTGGTGCCTTGTGCGTGGAAAGGACGCGTTCGGACAAGGTACATCAGCCGACCCTCTCGATACGGATACCACCCTCAGGAAGGTCAAAACCCGGCATCACCGCCAGACCGGTATCGGATTGATTACCGGTGAGGCGAGTGGCGGCATCGTTGCTGTTGATATTGATGGCCTCGATGACGGTCACTTCGGTCCGCCTGCATCAGAGTGGCTGCTGAAGGAAAAGCTGGGTGACGCTTACCCGGATTCCAACGACACGATGAGGTGAACGGGACGGCCAGGCGGTTGTCAACTTCTGTACCATATCCCTTTAAGTGTTCGGCCTCTGGTTGAGGGCTTTACGAAAAAGGAGATGTTCCCTGTCTTAGAAGGCAGCTCAGAGGAGGTGAAGGTTAGATACAAAGGCTGCTACTCCGTTATCCCCGGTTCCATCCATCCCGGAACCAAAAAGCCTTACGAATGGCTGAACTACAACGAGGGCCAAGTCGCAATCGCTCCGGGTTGGCTTATCGACTTCATGCTTGCTCATGTCGAAAAACCGAAGGAGCACAGCAGTTTTATTCCCCAGTCCTTCTATGAGCGGCAGGACGCCAGCACCGATTTCACATATCGGCAGATGCGTCGTCACTTCTTTATGGAAGGCGGGCTTCTGGAGAAACTCTTAGACACCGAAGGGGCATTCGAAGAGGTCTACAACGCTGAGGTTTGGGATTATCAGCCTCTTCAGGTTGAAAACGTTGAGAAAAGAACTCTTGTAGGGGGTTGTCCTTTCCATGACAGCAGCAGCGGAACCAGCTTCACCATCTGGTCCGACAAGCTGAATTGGTATTGCCACAAGGAGGAAGTCGGTGGTGATGCGCTCCGTTTGCTCCATGCCTTGCGTGAACGAGACATCAATGCAGGTGATCCAAAACCTGTAGATCTACAGACCTATCTCCAAGAGATCGCGGACGTTGTCGGTGTTCGCTATCCAGAGGACTTCAAGGAGGTACAGAAGACCCAGGAGGTCAAAAAGTACGACCCGATCGAGGGTCCGTCGCTTCTGCAGGTTGCGCGGGAGATCATTGAGAAGTTCCCGAACCCGGCAGAGCAAGACCTCGAACTGCTGCAGCTGGCGAATGATTACGGCGTCAGGAAGGATGCAGACCAGATTCGTTTGCTGCTCCAGGACGACGAGGACTTCAAACGTTCTGGTGACACTCTTGACTACCAGTCCCGTCAGGCACTGATCACCGGTACCGACTGGTTGATTCCAGACGTACTGAAGCGTCCATCCACTGTTTTGCTCCATGGCGACGGTGGTTGCGGCAAGTCACTGGCCTGTCAGGTGCTCGCAAAGCACATCGGCGAGGGGATCCCGTTCAAGGTCAGGGGTGCGGAGATGCCTGTGAAGTCAGGCCCCGTTCTCTGGTGCAACGCGGACCAGTCACTCG
>CAJXNF010000016.1 GCA_913056375.1 uncultured Pseudomonadota bacterium
TTGTTCGTCCAAAATGCTGTAGACCAAATCTTGTTTCTTCAATTTGTCCACGCGGGCGATTCCAAGCTTGCTTGCGATTTGTCGCAATTCGGCAACTTTTTTGCCGTTCAATTCGATGATGTCAAACATCCTTATACGTTAAGATGAGGGAGTGGGGATGTCGCCCCGGGAACGCTCCTTTTGGCGTTCTGCGAGTAAAGATAGGTCAACCGCGATGGATGCCATCGCAAACCGGAAAAAAGTTGAGCAGCTGGCCCTCACTGTTTCCTGGGCCACTCGATGACGCGCATGTTCCCAACCTGTCCGTCATGAATGTTGAATTTCAGGAGGGTGCACACCTTGTGAAATCCGGAAATGCCGGCCGCCAGATACACCATCAGCGGCGGTAGGTAGGTCCAGCGCATTTGCTGGGGTAACTCAACAAGACCTGTATAAAGCGCATGAAATAATCTGATCATGATGTCAGTATTCTCATTTCATGTGACAATACAAGGCGGACGTTACGATCAGTGATGCGGTATCGCCCCATAAATCTTGCTGAATGACCACAAAAACCCCATATCATGGCGTAACAATGCTTATGTTATACCCCAAGAAAGTTTGATCATGCCGAAAACGCGCCTTAGTCAGCTTGTTAAAACCAGTTTCAACGAAGGCGATGTGATTTACGCGGTCAATGACCCCAGCGATTGCGTTTATCTGGTGCATAGCGGGACGGTTCAGCTGGAAAGCAAACAAGGTATGATATTAGGCACATTGGGCGAGGGTGAATTGTTTGGCGAGGTCGGCCTTATTACCGCTGCCCCGCGGACAGTGACGGTCCGGGCTAAAACCAAATCTGTGTTGATCAAGGTTGAAGAAGCGGTTAAGGAAACCGTCAGCCGTACCGCCCAGGAATTAGAAGATCTGCTGCTGGACAACTACGTCAAATTTGTTGAAGTCAGCCAGGAAAATAACGTAATCACCTTGGAGATGGAGGACGGAGAAACCGTTAACTTGACCGAGTCTCCCTATGATCGCTTATTGGTCCAGTTCACCGCAGCAGAGCAACCCAACAACCGGACAACGTTGACGCTCCTTCCTGAAGAGTTAACTCGCATTCAAGAGAATGCAATCACACAAGCGCTGGAAGTCTTGCGTAATCGCATTGATAGCCTAGGGGTCAGCGAACCCACTCTTCAACGTCAGGGGGACAACAGCATCATCATCCAACTTCCTGGCTTGAAAGACCGAGCACAGGCAATTGAACTGATCGGCCCTCAAGCTGTTCTTGAATTTCGTATTGTCAACGACGATGCGACCCCAGCTGCCTATAATCGCTACACTGAAGTTGTGCGCTACGAGGAAATCCGCGACCCCATTACACAAGAAGTCCTCTCCCGCAATCCTTACGTACTAAGAAAAGAAGTCCTGTTGACCGGTGAATATATTCGCGATGCTCGGGTGCGTTTTGATCAGCAAACTAATCAACCTTACGTTTCTCTCTCCTTTGATTCGATTGGTGCAGATCGCTTCGCAAAACTGACTGAAAAAAATCAGGGCAAACGACTGGCAATTGTTTTGGATGACAAAGTACAGTCAGCCCCGGTGATCAGAGAAAAAATTAGCGGTGGAGAAGCATCGATTTCAGGCCAATTCACTACAGAAGAAGCTGGCAACCTCTCTATAGTACTTCGTTCGGGTTCTCTGCCAGCCCCCATTGAAATTAGAGAAGAACGAACCGTTGGTGCTTCCCTAGGCGAAGATTCCGTTGAGCAAGGCCTTATCTCACTGCTGCTTGGTGGGCTTCTGGTCCTGGTCTTTATGATGGTCTATTACCGGCTCGCCGGTGTCTTCGCTGCAGTCGCCTTGGTCTTCAACCTCTTACTGATCATCGCTGTCCTGGGCGGAGTCGGAGCCACCTTAACGCTACCCGGCATGGCAGGAATCGTACTGACAACAGGCATGGCCGTTGACGCGAATGTTTTGATTTTCCAGAGAATTCGTGAAGAACTCGCAAAAAGTAACAACTTGCGCAGTTCGATCAACGAAGGTTTTGATCGAGCTTTCAAAACCATCCTTGATGCTAACGTCACAACGCTCTTCGCAGCTCTAGCGTTACTACAATTTGGAACTGGCCCTATCAAGGGCTTTGCGGTCACGCTCTCTCTCGGAATTCTCTCAAGTATGTTCACTGCAATTGTAGTGACGAGATTCTTCTTTGAAATGATTTACCTCAACCGCAAGCAACTCAAAGCCATCAGCATCTGAAACATGCTCTCTCAACCATTGCAAATCCGCTTTCTCGAAAAGCGACGATACACTATCTATCTCTCGATTTTCTTGGTTCTCAGCACTTTTTTGTCCGTGCTGCTTCATGGAGGTTTGAATTATGGAATTGACTTCCGAGGAGGAACCAACGTTCAGATTCGCTTTGACAGCGAACCGGACCTGAATCAATTGCGTGAATTATTCGCCAATCAAGGTTATGACAGCATCATGCTGCAAACCTTCGGAGCGGAGGAAGATCGAGAAATTCTACTAGGATTACCAATTGACAGCTCGTTGGGAACCGGGGAATCTCTGACAACCAACCTTCAACAAATTCTCCAAAACGCCAACACGAACCCAGAGATTAGGCGCGTCGAGACTATTGGACCAAAAGTTGGTGACGAGTTGAAAGAAGACGCTCTTCTGGCAGTTCTAATAGCTTTGGGACTGGTACTCATCTACATCAGCATTCGCTTTCAGTGGCGTTTTGGAATCAGTGCAGTGGCGTGCCTCTTACACGATGTACTTGCCGTTGTTGGAGTATTTTCGTTGTTTGACAAGGAATTCAACCTAACGATCATCGCAGCTTTGCTGACGGTAGTCGGGTATTCTCTGAACGACACCATTGTTGTGTTCGACCGTGTTCGAGAAAATCTTGCAAAGTTCCGCAAGCGTGAGACGGAAGATCTGTTGGATCTCAGCATCAACGAGACTCTCAGCCGCACCTTGCTGACTTCTGCCACAACCTTGTTTGTTGTGACCATGTTGCTGCTCTTCGGTGGAGAAATTATTCATGACTTCGCATTTGCCTTGTTTGTAGGAATCCTTGTTGGAACCTACTCCTCCATCTATGTAGCCAGCCCGATTTTCTTGCTGCTTCAGGAAAAAGCGCCACCCAAACCAGCAACACCCAGCAACACCGAACTCACCCAGGAAAGCCAATGACAGAATCCCCCAATCCAGGTTTCCAGCAGATTGCGATTGTCGGACTGGGCCTGATTGGTGGTTCCCTGGCTCTGGATCTACGGCGGCTACATCTAGCAGAACACCTGCTCGGCTATGATCAACGTCTCCATCATTGTGAGGAGGCACTTCATCGCAATCTGGTTGACTCTGCCTCGACGAATTTTGATGAAAAACTCCGCGATGCGGATCTTGTCATTCTAGCAACCCCAGTCAGTAGCTTTCCACAAGTCCTCCACTCTATTCGTCCTCAACTTGGCTCGCATACGCTGGTGTCTGACGTCGGCAGTGTGAAATCACCTCTTTTGTCAACAATCCAGGACTACCCCGAGTTGATTCCAAGATTTGTGGGGGGACATCCGATTGCTGGTGGCGAACGCTTTGGGCCCACCAGCGCACGGACTCACCTTTTTGAAGGGAAGCGTTTCATCCTCACCCCTACTGATGCAACTCCTCTGGAAGTCACTCAACGACTCCAGCTGCTTTGGGAAGCGCTTGGAAGCAAGGTTGCAGTAATGAATGCAGCACAACACGATCAAATCTTTGCAGCAGTCAGTCACTTACCACACCTGATCGCCTACGCCAGCATCCAGGCCATCATTGGTTCAGATCAAGAGGAAGTACTTCAGTTTTCTGGGGCTGGACTCAAGGACTTCTCGCGAATTGCTTCTTCCAGTCCAGAAATGTGGACGGATATCTTTCTCGAGAACAGAGAACACCTACTGCCCAGACTTCGCCATCTAAAGCAGCTGTTGGGGCAATTGGATGATCATCTCGAACACGCAAACCGAGAAAAATTGCAGCAATTTCTGCAGCAAGCAAAGTTTGCAAGAGACCAGTGGATTGGCTAGAGAATCTGCTTGAAAAAACTTGTACTTTTGCCTGTTGAGGCTCATCTTTTATCGTTTTATCTCGTAGATTTAAGCCGATAATCATGATCGGTTGCAAATCGATTCATTGTGCTACCGAGAAGGTGGTCGTTCCTTGTCACATGTCGTTGTAAACTCCTATGAAAGTTCAGGTTCAGGATCTCGGTAAATTGCGTCGCGAAATGCAGATTGAAATTCCTTTCGATGAGATCCGAGGGGAATATCAACAAGTGAAGGATCAGTTGCGCAACACCCGCCTGCGTGGATTCCGTCCCGGCAAGTT
This sequence comes from uncultured Pseudomonadota bacterium, assembly GCA_913056375.1. Taxonomy (GTDB): domain Bacteria; phylum SAR324; class SAR324; order SAR324; family NAC60-12; genus JCVI-SCAAA005. The sequence continues at coordinate 4,366 of CAJXNF010000016.1, forward strand.
CCCCAAAGGATGGATGAAAAGCCGGTTCCGTAGTTCAATGGCCTACGAGATCCGTGAACGGTTATTTCCTCAGTTCTACTCAAGAGCTCTTCAATCAGAGAATCTGATTCCAGCAGTTCCTCCGACATCGTTGAACATTGACTTTGACGAGAAGAAGCCGCTGAGTTTCAAGGTTGAGTTGGAAATTGCACCGACACTTCCTGAAATTGACTACGACAAGCTGGCCCTGGAAGAGCAGGAACTCGATGAAGTCACTGATAAGGATATCGATGATATGCTCCAGCAGCTTCGTCGTGCTCGCTCGGTTCGAGAACCTAAGGAAGCTGGTGTAGTCGAGAAAGGGAATTTGGTGACTTTTGATGCTCGTGGTACTTTGGATGGAGAGCCCTTGCCAGAGGAGCAACAGATCGAAAAATCTGAGTTTGAAGTAGGTGGCGAATTTTTTACTGAGTTCAGCGATGCCGTTTTGGGAATGGCTGTTGAGGAAACAAAAACTGTTACCTTGGAGATGGGCTCCACCTTCAATGATGAATTGCAGGGGAAAAGTGCAGAATTCGAAATCACTGTTCAAAGTATTGAATTATTGACTCTACCAGAGCTGGATGAAGAGTTTTTCAAGTCCTATGGGCACGATACCGAAGAAGACCTACGCAAAGCTGTTCGTGAGATGCAGTCGGAGAACAAGAAAAACAACCGCATGACAGACTATCGGGAACAGCTTTTGCCGCAACTTGTTAGACAACTGGAAGATATTGACCTGCCCGAGAGTAGTATCGCGGAGCGAGAAAAAGCACTAAAGGAAGAAAAAAACGAAGCTGGAGAAGAGCTGACTGAAGAGCAGATCAGCCAACGAATGGAAGCACATCGTGATCGCTTACGCAGAGATTTTTTGGTAGATCACATCTTCCGAAGTGCTGCTCTACAACTGGACGAAGCAACACTGGCCAATCGTTTCTCTAATGCTGCTGGGATGATGGGGCTTTCTGCACAGGATTTTTATAATCATCGATATGGTCGAGTGATGATGAATTCGATGGTTGCCGAGTTACGTGGCGAGCAGGCCCTGAACTATGTCATTGAAAAACTGATTGGACCAGAGACTGCGAGTGAGGCATCAGACAATGCAGAAGAAAAGCAAGAGGCTGCCACGGAGCAGGACTGAACCGAACGAACTAACCCCAAATTAAGAGCGAGCCGATGCCACTCATCCCGATGGTCGTCGAACAAACCAATCGAGGGGAGAGATCCTATGACATCTATTCACGACTGCTTAAGGATCGTATCGCCTTCATAGGCACCCCAATCGATGATAATGTTGCCAACCTGATGATCGCACAGTTGCTGTTCCTTGAGGCAGAAGATCCAGAGAGTGATATTTCTTTGTATATTAACTGCCCCGGCGGTCTGGTCTCAGCAGGATTGGCGATTTATGACACCATGCAGTACCTGCGTCCTCAGGTGCAAACCATCTGTATCGGTCAGGCCGCCAGCATGGGAGCTATTCTTCTCGCTGCAGGCGCTCCTGGCAAAAGATATGCGCTTCCCAACTGTCGGATCATGATTCACCAGTTGATGGGTGGTTTCTCTGGACAAGCTGAGGACATTGACATCCAGGCACGGGAGATCGTACGCTTAACGGGCACGCTAAATGACGTCCTTGCCAAACATACTGGTAAAGATCCAGGACAGATAGAGCAGGATACGCAGCGTGACTACTATTTCTCTGGAGAGGAAGCCAAAGCATACGGCCTCGTGGATCATGTAATGACCAAGCGGGAAGATCCACCTGCTTCGAGCAATAGTTGATTGTAACACCAACCACTCTTTTCCATTTGCTGAGCTTCAGACCCAATTGAATGATGTTTGGGTCTTAACAATCATGGAGTCAGTATGAGCAACCAGAAAGACGCACCATTGCGCTGCTCATTCTGTGGAAAAACACAGGATGAGGTAAAAAAAATCATTGCAGGGCCCGGCGTCTATATCTGTGATGAGTGCATAGAACTGTGCAATGACATCATGGAAGAGGAGTGGCAGCGCGAAAAAGCAATGGATGACTCTGAACAAGTGTTGCTGAAGCCTGCTGACATCAAAGATGTGCTGGATAACTACGTGATTGGTCAGCAGTTTGCCAAGCGTGTGCTTTCTGTGGCAGTTCATAATCACTACAAGCGTATTCATGCAAATCTGCACGATAGCGATGTAGAGTTGCAGAAGAGCAATATTCTGTTGATTGGCCCGACAGGCACAGGCAAAACCCTATTGGCTCAGACCTTAGCCAAGATCCTGAACGTGCCTTTTGCAATGACTGACGCTACGACGCTGACCGAAGCTGGTTACGTTGGAGAAGACGTCGAAAACATTGTACTGAAACTCCTGCAAGCCGCTGATTATGATACGGAGCGCGCAGAACAGGGAATCATCTACATAGACGAAATTGATAAGATTACACGCAAGAGTGACAACCCTTCTATCACCCGCGACGTTTCAGGTGAGGGTGTGCAGCAGGCTCTGCTGAAAATTATTGAAGGCACAACCGCCAACATTCCTCCTCAAGGGGGACGCAAGCATCCACAGCAAGAATGTGTTCAGGTCGACACCTCAAATATCCTCTTCATCTGTGGGGGCGCTTTCGTCAATCTAGATCAAATCATTAAGCGACGGATTGGAGATCGGGCCATCGGTTTCGGTAGTAAGATTCAGGATAAGATCAAAGACGCAGATTTGTTACGACAGTTGGAGCCAGAAGATTTGCTGAAGTATGGTCTGATCCCAGAATTTGTGGGCAGACTCCCTGTCATCAGCACACTGCATGACCTGGAAGAAGAACACCTGATTCAAATTCTGGTTGAGCCCAAGAATGCCTTGATTCGCCAGTACCAGAAGCTTTTCGAGTTGGAAAACGTAAAGCTGTCCTTCACAAAAGGTGCGTACAAGGTGATTGCTCAAGAAGCGATCAAGCGCAAAACTGGTGCTCGTGGTCTGCGCTCGATTCTTGAGAAAGCCATGCTGGACATCATGTACGAAACTCCTTCGAACAATAACATTCAAGAAGTTGTCATCAGCGAAAATACGATCACTCAAGGTGTACCTCCCAAGTTGATCATGCGGCAATCTGCCGACAACAACCGAAAAATGAAAGTTAGCTAAGCTCTCCCTAACCTATGCCCCAAAAACCACTAGACGTATACGGTATCGGCAATCCATTGATGGACCTGCTGGTACACATTCCAGCGAGTTTCCTTGAGAAGCAGGAACTGGAAGCCAATCGTATGTACCTAGTTCACCAGGAACGCCAACAAGAGTTGATTGAGGAGTTGCAGTCCGGTCAACACGAAGTGATCTCTGCCCCAGGGGGATCAGCAGCCAACACGATGAGTGGGCTTGCACTGATTGGTAGTAACGTGGCGTATACTGGTAAGCTGGGCCAAGACGAGCTGGGGCAACTGTACGAACAGTTGTTGGCAAATGAAGGAGTCACTACTCGCTTTGGCTTTGGGGAGGGTAGTAGTGGGAGTAGTCTGATCCTGGTTGGAGAAGACGGTTCTCGCACCATGAATACCTTCTTGGGGATGTGCCAGGAACTACACCCGAGCGATATTGATGCTGAGTTGATGCAGCAGGCCCGCTACCTGTACATCGAAGGGTACCTCTGGGACACAGAAATTCAGCAGGATGCCGTCAGTCAAGCGATTGGCCTTGCCAAGAAACACGGTACAAAGGTCGCTCTCAGTCTCTCAGACCCATTCTGTGCTCAGCGTCACCAAGAAGCGTTTCACCGGCTGGTTCGTGAAGATGTCGATCTCCTCTTCTGCAACCAGGAAGAGGCTTTTGCACTACTCAACACCGAGATCTCACAGGAAGCTCTCGAATACCTGGCAGCCCAAGTGGAGACTGTTGCTTTTACGATGGGAGCCCGTGGGGCTTTGGTATGCGAACAACATGAGATGTTCTATATTGATCCTCGGCGAGTGAATGTCGTTGACACGACGGGAGCAGGTGACGCTTTTGCAGCAGGATTTCTATACGGCCTGACTCACGAAAAGAGCATTTTTGAAAGTGGTGTTCTCGCCACTGCTATGGCAGCTGAAGTGATCCAGCATATGGGTCCTCGGCTGGACAGAGCCATCAAGGAGAAAATGCAGAGCTTTTTCGGCTCTCACAACTGATCCCACCTTCATCTTCTCTACATCCATGACGCTTCCCGAATTGCTGGCTCCTGCTGGGAGCTTAGAACGCCTGAAGGTCGCTGTTCTTTACGGAGCTAACGCTGTCTATCTCTCCGGACATCGTTTCGGGCTACGCAGTGGTGCGGATAATTTCACTGATGCTGAAATCGTTGAGGGGTTACAGTTCGCTCATCAGCATGATGCCAAGGTCTTTGTCGTCCTCAATGCATTCCCCCATGACCAAGATCTCAAAGAGATGCCAGACTATGTGATCTGGCTGGAGCAGCAAGGTGTCAATGCTGTTATTGTTTCAGACTTGGGAACTTGTACGCTGATTCATCAGTACACCAACCTGCCGATCCATCTCTCCACCCAAGCGTCCTGCCTGAATTCTTGGGCCGCTCAAGCTTGGAAAAACTTGGGAGTTCAGCGTCTCATTCTGGGAAGAGAGGTATCTGTTCAGGAAGCTGGATGGATTCGGCGCAAGGTAGGGATTGCTGTGGAGTTGTTCATTCATGGTTCGATGTGCATGGCCTACTCCGGCAACTGTGTCATCTCAAACTACACCGCTGGCAGAGACAGCAACCGTGGCGGCTGCGTTCAAAGTTGTCGATTTCATTATGATGTTCAAGAAACCAATAAAGAAGAAGCCTTCAAAGCGTCCTTTATGAGCTCCAAGGATCTACGGGGTCTGGAGCAGTTGCCCCAATTTCTCGAACATGGAATTGACAGCCTAAAGATTGAAGGTCGAATGAAAAGCAACCTCTACGTTGCCACGACGACTCGTGTTTATGCACAAGGTTTAAAAGTTTGTGCAACCGAACCACCTCCACTTTGGCAAAGTCGTCTGCAGGAGCTAACCCAGGAATTGGAACGAATTCCACATCGGGGTTACACCGAGGCTTCTTTGAACACACCTGCGGGGCAAGACAGTATTTATCAGGGTCATCGCAACGGAGAGCAACGTTATGAGATTGCCGGAACAGTACTAGACACCTCTGAAAAGTTTCTTACACTATTGGTTCAAAACCCCTTCACTGCCGGAGAATCCCTCGAATTTCTAACTTTCGCAGGGGACACTATTTTACTGAATACCTCTGGACTTTTGGACATCCAACAACGACCGCTGCATCGTGCCAAGCCCAATAGCCTTGTCTTGCTCCCCAGTATTCCTCAGATCAAACCGTTGAACTTGGCTCGTCGACAAGCTGCCTAGAGTCAACGTCGAATTTCAAAATCTAAAAACTTCTCGCCCACCGCTTCTCTCTGTACATCTACAGAGGCAACTTTTGAATAGGTGGGTCCCAGTTTACACTGCTCCACAAGTTGATCCAACAGTGCCTCCTCACCTTGAGCGACAACCTCGACACTTCCATCGGGGCAATTCCAAACAGCCCCTGCTAGTTCTAATCTAGTTGCCTCCTGACGTACAAAGTAGCGAAAACCAACTCCTTGTACGACTCCTGTAATTTTCAATTTGTACTGCAACATTCCTATTTCCCCCTACTGAGCACTGACTCCACGGAATAGCTGAACCTGCCATTTGTCCCGATATTTCTGGACAAATCCTTCGACCAGGATCTGATCTCCAAATTGCCAACTTGGTAAGCGATCCTGATACTTTTGACGCACCACTACCTCCACACCATTTTCCAGTAGTAACAACTCTATGTAAGAACCTTTGCTAACTCTTCGTTCCAAGCGACCTGCCAACTTGATAAAACGTTTATCATAGCGAGCAAGGTCTACGCTCTCTGCCTTTTGCAGCTTTGTAACATAACGACGATTTGTCTTTGAATAGACTGTTCTTCCTTCATTAGCCAAGCGTTTTAAATAACGCCGACGTGAAGCATACGTGCTCCAGATGCCTCTCTTCTCTTCATAGGCTCGGGCCTCAGCATCCACATAGCTGTCAAAATTACTGGGCAACTGGTAGCGAGCATCAAAGAGGCTATGACCTAGACCGATGAGTAGTAGATTCACATTGGCATCTTCAGCCTGCAATAGTCCTAAAGTCCGTTGATAGCGATCTCTTGGAAATCGAGGAGACACCCAGAGTTGCAAGGGCCCATTTTGCAACCGATCCTGGAGGAAATCCCTTGCCGGCAAACCAAATTCTAGATCCTGACCCTTATGGGACTGATTCAGCTCTGGAGTATCGACAAACAGTAACCGGATTTTTTCTTCGGACTCCGTGTAGTTGTTCCGATTCCAATCAGCGTAAAAGGTATCTCCATCAACTACCTTGACCATCGAAGGTGCAATGGACTTTGCCTCCCAGCCAGAATTGCGCAAGTCCGTCCAAGACTCAGCAACCAAAAGTCTGGGACTGAGTAGGCATAACAGACAGGCCCAAATCAAACATATTTTTTGCAAGGGAGCACCTCCCATAAATGCTGTGATTTTCTATAATTTCCAAAAGATTTGTAAAACTGATTTTATCTGATAACACAGTTCCATATAATTGAAAAATCCTCAGGCAGATCATGCACCAAAGAGCTCAACTAACTATGGATTCTTATGATCAGAATATGTTTCATTTCAGGAAATCCTTGAGGAAAAACATGCTTTGGAAGCGGACAAAATACCTTGCAGTCTAGAGGTTTGGCTGTTAGCTTGAATCCAATTTTTTCTTCATCTGAACCAACCACACTGCTTCATTTGACACACCCTCCGTCAATCTTCATTCATAGGCTTCTCATGCGATCCATTTCGCGACTGCGCCGATCGATCGGTCGCTCGTTCCTACTTTTGCTTGCTGTCTCCATGGCTCCTTCCTTTACTCTTGGTGCCGAAGGTCTCTCCGACGGTCTATATGCCGATCTGGAAACCAATCGAGGTCGAATTCTACTGAAGCTCTTTTACAAGCGAGTACCGAGAACAGTAGCAAATTTTGTGGGTCTTGCTGACGGAACACAAGCTTGGAAGGATCCAATTTCTGGAGACTCACGTAAGAGTAAGTTCTATGATGGGTTGACCTTTCACCGGGTCATTGCTGACTTCATGATTCAAGGTGGGGATCCATTGGGCACTGGTAGTGGTGGTCCCGGGTATCGCTTTGCCGATGAATTCCATCCAGAATTGCGACACAGCAAGCCTGGTATTCTCTCGATGGCCAATGCCGGACCGGATACCAACGGAAGCCAATTCTTCATCACCCACAAAGAAACTCCCTGGCTCGATGACAAGCACTCCGTTTTTGGCGAAGTTGTTGAGGGCATGGATGTAGTCAACGCGATTGAGAAGGGCGACCGAATCGAACAACTGCGAATCGTGAGGCAGGGGTCGGATGCAGAAGCCTTCGATGAAATGGCGGTCATCTCCAAAGCTGATGCTGCAAGACAAGCTTTGTCAGAGCAAAACCGAAAAGATCTCCCTGAAGCTAGTTCAGAACTTGATCCCTCTCGTGTGCCACAACCCGACCAACCCGTCGCTTCCAAAGTTGCTCTAGAGATGCTTGTGATTGGTTACCAGGGGGCTCGTATTCCAAAGCAGGATCTCTACTACGACCGAGAAGGAGCCGCTGAAGTGAGTGCAAAGCTAGCTGACCTCGCTCGTCGCAAGGGAGCGGATTTCAGTGAATTGGTTGACCGCTTTACGGATCTGCCAGAGCAAACCCGCATTCCAATGATTGATCAGGCCAATCCACAGCTACCACCATTCCTCAAACCGGCTTTCTCACTATTGGAGGGTCAGGTCAGTGATCCAGTCGAAACCCCACTGGGTTTCTTGATCTTCAAACGTGTATCGTTGGAATTGATTACAGCGAGTCATGTACTGATTTCCTATCAGGGAGCACTACGCTCTGAACAAAGTCGCAGCAAGGATGAGGCAATGCAACTTGCCCAGCAGCTGCTGGCTGAGATTCAAGATGGCCGTGATTTTGCGGAAGTTGCCAAGGAGCATTCAAATGGGCCGTCTGCTCCACAAGGCGGGATGTTGGGAGAGTTCCCCCGAGGAATGATGGTACCTGAATTTGACCAAGCAGCCTTTGCCTTGGAACCCAACACGGTCAGTGAAGTAGTTGAGACTGCATTTGGTTTCCACATCATCAAACGCATTCAATAACATTGCATGCCGGAGCAAGTCGCCACCGCTGCCATTGTGATCATTGGCAACGAGATACTTTCGGGCAAAGTGAAGGATGAGAATTCCCACTATCTCTGTCGCGAATTGCGTGATCTTGGAGTGGAGGTTCGTTCTATCGTGACCATCCCCGATGATACCGAAACGATCGGTACTGTTGTCCGGCAGGCTTCTGAAAAGTACACTTGGGTTTTTACCAGCGGAGGCATTGGTCCCACGCATGATGATCTGACGGTTCCTTCGATTGCGGCGGGTTTTCAAACTCCACTGGTACGTTCGGAAAAGCTAGCAAAGCTGATCAGTGGCTACTACGGGAAAGAAGTGAATGAAGCTCATTTGAGAATGGCCATGATTCCAGAGGGCTCAGAGCTTCTATTTGACGAGAGCAAGCGGGTCTCTCAAATACTCTTCCATAACATTTTGATCTTTCCAGGAATTCCCAGACTGCTTCAGCGAAGATTCCAAACCTTTCGGGAACGCTTCCGTAGCAATCCAATCTATTTACACCAAATTTTCCTGAATTGTGATGAAGGACAGATTGCACATCTACTGGATCAAACTCTCGTTACCTACCCAGAACTGCAACTAGGATCCTACCCAAGAACCAAGGACGAAGAGGAACACGAGGTGAAGCTTACCTTAGAATCGCGAGAAGTCGCCTACTTGCAGGAAGCAGCCAATTACCTGCTTGAACAAATCCCTCCCCAGTTTATTTTGCGTAACGAATCCCCAACCTAAGACCTGCTGATGAATCCTCTACAACTAGCGGATCAGTTTCGAGATCGTGGCCCCTTGTTACACCTTGTGCTAGATGGCTGGGGAGTAGGCCCTCCCGACGACACCAATGCGCTCCACAAAGCTTCTCTGCCAATCTTTAAACGAATCACAGAGCAGTATCCTTACACCCAACTGTGGACGCATGGTTCCTACGTTGGCTTGCCAGGAGATAAAGATCTTGGTGGTTCTGAGGTTGGCCACATGACTTTGGGCGCTGGAATCGTCATGGAGCAAGGTCCCTCTTTGATCAAACGTATGATCGACAGTGGGGAGTTCTTTGAAAGTCCAGTACTGCAGAAGCTGACCAACAATTGTCTTCAGAACGATACTCCTCTCCATCTCCTTGGCTTACTCTCTGATGGTAATGTTCACAGCCACATTGATCATTCCATTGCCTTGATTAAGCATGCCTTCAAGCACGGTCTGCGTCGTTGTTATGTGCATGCTTTGCTGGATGGCAGAGATGTTTCGATTCAATCGGCACTGGACTACACCGAGCAGTTGGAGTCTCTCTTCCATCAACTCAAAAGCCAGCGTCCAGAAATCGATTATGCTTTTGCCAGTGCAGGTGGACGCGAAAAAATCACGATGGATCGGGATCAGAACTGGTCTAAAATTGAACTTGGTTGGAATCTGCATGTTCACGGGAAGGGAGAGCACCAATTTACATCAGTTCGTGAAGGAATTGAATATTTTCGCCAGCAGTCTCCCGACATCATTGACCAAGATCTACCAGGATTTTCAATCGTGCGAGACGGAAAGCCTGTTGGGCCAATCCAAGATCACCACAGCCTCATTTTCACCAACTTTCGGGCAGATCGAGCGATTGAGTTCACCCATGCGATTTTGGACGATTCCTTCCCACATTTTGATCGAGGATTACGACCCCAGATCTACTATGCTGGGATGATGACCTATGATCAGGACCTCTATCTTCCACCAGACTACCTTGTTGGAACACCCAAAGTTGAAAATCCTTTCGGCAAGCGCATTCTAGAAAAAGGGTTACGACAATTCCGGCTGACAGAAACCCAAAAATTTGCTCACGTGACTTTCTTCTTCAATGGAGGCTACCGAGAACCCCTTGATCCAAAAAAGGAAATCTATCACCTGATTAACTCGGACAAGGTTGATTCCTTTGCGAATGCTCCTGCCATGAAAGCCAGGGAAATCACAGACCAAGCAATCCAGTTTCTACGTTCGGGAGAGTTTGATTACGGACTAATCAATTATGCAAATGCCGACATGGTGGGGCATTGTGGAAAAATAGAAGCCGCAATCAAGGCGGTAGAGGAAGTGGACCGGCAACTTGGCAGATTATTACCGGTAATCGATGAAGTGAATGGTATCCTTGTGATCACAGCAGACCATGGAAATGCAGATGAAATGCTGGTCAAGAATAAGCAAGGTAGCTGGGAAAGCAGTACAAAGCATTCGCTGAATCCAGTGCCTTTTGTGATTTATGATCCGAAATACAAGCAACAGTATCAACTTCAAGCACATGGCCCCGGGATCAACCTGAACCTGAGTCATGTAGCAGCAACTCTGTTTATGCTCATGGGAGAAACGCCTCCGAATGACATTAATGATTCCTTGTTCAGATTATGACCTTGCTCAGGAACGTTGTCTGTAATGATTGCCAGATCACTCTTGGCTATCTTGTAGCATTAAAAACCCTAAATTCTGCCCCAACCTAACGCAAATGTCCCAGATCGCCTGTATTGGAGCCGGCTACGTCGGTGGCCCAACAATGGCCGTGTTGGCACTCCACTGTCCAGAGCATAATTTTACAGTTGTAGACATCAATGAAGAGCGAATCCAGCGCTGGTCTTCTGACAATCTCCCAATCTATGAGCCTGGTCTGCTAGAGGTCGTGCAGCAAGCAAGAGGTCGTAACCTCTTCTTTTCCAATGATATTCCCGCAGCTATTCAACAAGCCGATATTATCTTTGTTGCCGTGAACACTCCAACCAAGGCGTTTGGTGAAGGAGCTGGAAAAGCTGCTGATTTACAATACTGGGAAAAGACTGCGCGGGATATTCTGACACATGCCCGACAACCTGAGGTGATTGTTGTTGAGAAGAGTACACTGCCGGTTCGTACTGCGGAGGCAATGTCACGGATTCTATCTTCAGGTTCTAGCCACAGCCGGTTCTCAGTCGTATCCAACCCAGAATTCCTGGCAGAAGGCACCGCAATCCCAGACCTACAGGAACCAGATCGAGTTCTGGTTGGTGGAGAAGAGAATGAATTCGGTCGTCGTGCAGCCCGAACGATTGCTGACCTTTATGGTCACTGGGTCGCGGAAGATCGAATACTGCTCACCAATGTCTGGAGCAGCGAACTCTCCAAGTTGGTGGCCAACGCGATGCTGGCACAGCGAATTTCTTCGATCAACAGCATTTCCGCCCTCTGCGAGAGAACTCAGGCCAACATAGGTGAAATCAGCCGTGCCATTGGGATGGATCGGAGAATTGGACCTCATTTTCTGCAGGCGAGTATTGGCTTTGGTGGTTCTTGTTTCCGTAAAGACATCTTGCATCTGTCTTACCTCTGCGAATACTACGGATTACCTGAAGTTGCTGATTACTGGGCCAGCGTAGTGCGGATCAACGAGTTCCAGACAGATCGTTTCTTCCAGAATATCCTCAAGCAGCAGTTCAACACCTTGGCAGGAAAGAAAATCACCCTGTTTGGCTTTGCCTTCAAGCCGGATACTGGAGACACACGTGATTCTCCAGCCATTCCACTCTGTCGCAAGCTACTGAGTGAACATGCCCAAGTACGGGTGCATGATCCCAGGGCTCGGGAAGAAACCGAGCATGACCTGGCTTCCATGGAAGGAGACATCGCTTTTGTTGAAGATCCGTATGAGGCTGCTTATGGAGCCCATGCTGTTGCGCTAGTGACACAATGGCAGCAATATCGTGATCTCGACTATGGACGCATTTTAGAGAATATGATGCGGCCTGCTTACCTGTTTGATGGCCGAAACCATCTCGACCATCAATCTCTCTTCAATCTGGGTTACAACGTCTTCCCGCTGGGGAGTGCCCCCCTAACTCACCTTTAACCAATAACCTTGGTGGTTAGGAGCCACCACCTTTAACCTGAGGGGAATCCATGAGTAGCTTTGAGGCCAACCTGAAGACGATGCCCTTTGCAGAACAAACAATCCTGCTCCGCGTCTTTAACTCCAAAGACGAGTTGATGGCGATTTTGCCCAATTTTCCAGCCAAGCAGGGGACCTTGCGTGTATTCTCACACGTAGCCAGTACCACGGGGCAAATTGGACGGGACGAAGCCAACGAAGCGCTCCGTGTCTTTGGAGAGTACACTGAGCGTGCACAACAAAATCCCGGTCTGCATCCAAAGCTGGACCTCCTCCTCAATCTTCGTGATGGAGACTTTCTGAGAATTGAGAGAATCGAAAGCTCATATGCTAATCTGCTAGCCAATATCCATGACCGCAAGGCGAGCGCAGCAGAATCAGAGGCTTTCATCGAATTGCTTAATCAAGGGAAAGTGAGAGCAGCTGAAAAGGTAAGGGATGAATGGGAACCCCAAACCTACGTGATTGATGGAGTTCTGAATTACTTCGGCACCCATGGAAATCAGCGGATGGAATCCAGCTACTGGGACAAAGTTCCTTTGAAGTATTCCAACTACACGGATCAAGACTTCGAAGCTAGCGGTGTTCGCTATGCGCCTGGTAGTATCGTGAGAAATGGAGCCTATATCGGCCCACAAACCGTAATTATGAATCAGGCTTTCATCAACATCGGTGCCTATATTGCGGGAGGTGGGGTGATGATTGATGGTGGTAGTAGAATCGCTTCCTGTGCTCAGATTGGTCGAGGGGTTAAATTCGGTGCAGGTTCCGGAATAGAAGGCATCCTCGAACCTGCAGGCCGTCTGGCCTCGATTGTCGAAGATAACGTCAAGATCGGAGCGATGTGTGAGGTAGCAGGGGTGATTGGAGAAGGTGCGGTCGTTGCCAGCGGGGTCGTGATGGCTTCCGGTAAGAAAATTATTGACGAGGAGACAGGAGACGTGGTCCCTCCACTTGAGTGCCGTGTGGGTAGTGAAACGTTTCTACTTCCTGTTATTCCGCCATACCGTCTTGCAGTCGGAGGTTCTCTATTGAGTTCCAAGGGACGCATTGCGACGGATGCGGTCATCCTGAAACCAGGAGATCTGAGAGAGTCGGCAACCCTAAAGCATTTCCGTAAACAAGGTATTCTTTATAGCTGATTACCAACCCTACAAAGTCCGTGCACTGTGCTGCGCACGGACTTCCTCTCATTGTGCAGCAACTGCCTTGCTGTCACGTAGCTCTTCTACGATTGTTCGATCGATCGGTACCTGAACATATCCAGTTTCTTCACTCCAGAAGTAATAATAACCGGTTGGCGTTCCATCCTCTTTCTCGCCACTGGTAATCTTACCATCCTTGATTGTCCAAGACTTAACGACTTGTCCTTCATCGACGTAGCTAACCTTGTAGTCTTTTCCTAGAACATTATCGGCGCTTCTAAAAAACTGGTTGCGAGCTTCTTCCGTACAACCCGCGAGAGCTAAGGCCATGAGGAACAGACCTGTCAAAATTCTCATGTGTCATCTCAGTGAGAGTGAATAAATTGTGAAAGGAAAGTATGGAACAAACTAGCGAAAGCTAGCAGGGAGCGCAAGTGAATCTGGTGAAGACAGCAGATCCTGCCACTGGGAGTGGAGGATCTGCCAAAAAGAAGGAAGGAATCAGCCGAGCAGGTAGTAGAAGCCCATGTAGCTCACACCCATAATCACGGTAGGAATGGCTGCGCCCATGGCCAGATTAGCTGGATTCACACCACCAGGGAAGTAGCGGGACAGGATAGATTGCCCTGCAGGGTTCGGAGCGTTGGCGATGACAGTCAAACCACCACCGGTTACAGCACCCGCAACAACTGCGTACTTCTGGCCATCGGTAAAGCCAGGTACCAGCGTACTCAGATAGGTGATCGCTGCATTGTCATTGAACGCTGTCAGGATGGTTGCTCCAATCATCAACGGCAACTCACTCAAGCTTTGCAGCACTGGTGCAATCCACCAAGCCTGAACCCCACCGTGGGTTACCAGACCAGCCAGGAAGAAACCGACCAACAATGGCCCCTTGATCTCCAGTTTGTTCTGGTAGGCTTTGGACGCCATGGTAAAGCCGATGAAGAAGAGGAAGCCACCAATGAACAGTGGTGGATAGTGTGCATTGAAGACAGTCCAGGCCATGAAGAGCAGGTGAGTGACTGTGACCCAACCTGGAATCGGATCTTCACGGTCTTCCCACTTGACAGGAGCATTGGCATCAGCATTTTCACCAGAGTCAGCCTTCTTGAGGTTGGCAAATTCATTCTTGAAGGCG
>CAJXNF010000017.1 GCA_913056375.1 uncultured Pseudomonadota bacterium
TTCGTCTCGGTAAGTTAAGACCATGCTTGGTTCAATCCCAACGATTGGCACATCTAAAGTAGCGAGTGTTTGGAGCCATTCGGAATTCTTTCGGACCAATGGATCAAACCAGTTGAGCAATCCCTTGATGTGTAGTGGTTTACCATTTGGGCGGAATGGGGCTACACAGACTCGAAAGCCTAATTTTTGAAGTAATTTTACAAAATGAATGACTAGTGGCGCTTCGTAGAAGGAGGTAAAAGCGTCTTGCAAGAGGATGACGGAGCTTTGTTTTTGGGCAGAGGGTAACTTTCTCAGTTCTTCGATGTTGAGCAAGCCCTCCACTTTCGTAAGTTGATTAGCGAGGTTGGGAGTGCTCAGAGCGGGTGCATCAATGAGTCCCACCAATTGTTTCAATGCTTTTACAGACAGTGAGTTACCCAGTAAAGCATTACCAAGACGGGGGATCTTGGAGAAGATTTGCCCACTCCACTCAGTAGTCCCAACCAAATAATCCCTCAATGGTCGCAGGTATCTTCCATAGTATTCATGCAAAAATTTAGATCGAAACTCAGGCACATCCACATGCACTGGACATTGAGAAGCACAGGCTTTACAGGCAAGACATCCTGACATAGCTTCGAAGACTTCATGGGAATAGTCGTATTCTTTGGCTTTCTTGGCGGAATTTAAAAATTTTGTAGCCACCCCTCCTGCAGATCTGACCTCATCAGGGTCTCCAGCCAGGCTCAACTGTCGAAGCCATTCCCTCATGATTCCTGCCCGGCCCTTTGGAGAGTGAATCCGATCACGAGTGATCTTGGACGAGGGGCACATCACGTGGTTGGGATCATAGTGGAAACAGGCTCCATTGCCATTACAGCTGATGGTAACTGCAAATTCATCCTGCCAATTTGAATGAATTTGACGATCTCGATGACCGCGAAGTGGTGCTTCCACAGAGACTGTTTGTTCCTTGGACTCAAGGGGCGTGACGATTTTACCCGGATTTAATTGATTGAACGGATCAAATACTTGTTTGATCTTGCGCAACTCCTGATAGAGTTCCGAACCAAAATGCTCTTCTGTATATTCGGTACGGAATCCTCTGCCATGCTCCGCCCACATCACACCACCGTATTTGCGGACTAATTGACAGACACCATCTGAAATTTTACGAACAATTTCTTCGTCTTCGGTCGTCTTTAGATCCAGCGCAGGCCTAACATGTAAACAGCCCACATCCACGTGACCGAACATGGCGTATTCAAGCCCAAAGCTTTCCAGCAAGTCACGAAATTCTCGAATGTAAGCAGCCAAGTTTTCTGGAGGGACTGCAGTATCTTCAACAAAAGGAATGGGCTTGCGTCGTCCTTTGGTATTTCCCAGAAGGCCCACCCCCTTTTTTCTTAGATTCCAAAGGTCTTTGATTTCTTCTGGAATTTCAGTTCGATAAAAGCCTGTAGCTTCCCCAGGTATCTCTTTTCTTTCGTGGATTATTTGCGCAAGTTGATCAACCTTTGCGCTTACTTCTGATTTTTCATTGCCTGAGAATTCAACCAAGTTGATTGTACGGGTTGGGCGATGTCCTTCATCCGCCACAAAATCTTTAACCTTATGGTAAATCTCATCCTCCCGGGCAAGGCCCAAGATTTTTTCATCAACGGTTTCAATTGCTGTTGGATCAGATTGGACGAGGATTCCTGCGGCTCGCAATGCATCGTCAAAGCTCTCGTACTTGACAACAATTAATTCCTGAAAGGCCGGTAGAGGTGTCAATTTTAGCTTGGCCTCATGGACTAGAACCAAAGTCCCCTCGGATCCAGCAAGCAAATAATTTAGATTGAAGACAGACCGTTGATCATTGCTGTAGACTCTAGCCAAATTGTAGCCCGTCATGAACCGGCTCATTTTTGGGAAAATCTCTCTGATCAGTTCGGCTTGTTGGCAAACGATTTCATCCACGATGCGATAAACTTCCCCAGTTCGACCAGAAGCTGCCTTCCAGTCAGCTAACTCTTTTGGGTTAAGAGGCACGGAGTGTAGCTCCTCTCCATTAGAGAGAAGACAGGATAGTTCAAGTATGTGATCGCTGGTTCGTCCATAGACTCGTGAGCCTTTGCCACAAGCGTCTGTATTGATCATGCCTCCAAGGGTCGCTCGACTACTGGGAGAAAGATTTGGTGCGAAGAAAACTCCATGAGGCCGAAGAAAATCATTCAACTGATCTAGTACAACACCAGGGCCCACTTTGACCCATCCCTGCTCCAGGTTCAATTCCCTGATGTCGTTCATGTGGCGGGAACAATCTATTATGATCCCATCAGTCAGTGACTGCCCATTGGTCCCTGTTCCGCCACCTCGAGGAGCAAAGCGGATATCCCGATATTTCTCATGTGCGGCTAGTTTTAGCAGAATTTTCAGATCTGACTTGTTGATCGGAAATACTGCTGCCTGGGGTAGGATCTGGTAGATACTATTGTCAGTGGACTGAACCAAGCGGGTGCCGTAGTCTGAGCGAATCTCTCCTTGAAACCCTTGTCGGCCGAGAGTTTCCAGAAACGCCAAATAACGACCTTGTGCTGGTTCCACCTGTGCAAGGCGAGGAATCATGTTATGGCAGAAAATCTGAGAAAGTGCGTTCAGTTGTCGATGGAAACCAACTCTACATCGAAGATCAAAGTGGAGTGAGGGGGAATTAAATCACCAGCTCCATTGGCTCCATATCCAAGATTAGATGGGATCACTAACTGCCATTTAGAACCGACGCTCATCATCTGCAAAGCCTCAGTCCAACCTGGAATTACACGGTTTACAGGGATGTTGAGGGGCTCACCACGGGCGTAGGAACTGTCAAATACTTGACCGTTTACCAGTCGGCCAATGTAATTGACCACGACCCTGTCTTGTAATTGGGGCTGGGCTCCGGTGCCCTTTTCAATAATCTGGTATTGTAGGCCGCTGGCAGTAACGGTGGTCTCGGATTTGGCGGCATTCTCTTTCAGATAGGCCTGACCTTCATCAATAACGGCTTGAGCAGCGGCGGCTCGAGCTTGCTTTTCTTCTTCGCTGGGAAACATATCGCTAAAAATATAGTTAAAAACCAAAAAACCACCCAGGCCCATCATCAGGAGTGCAGTTACTAAGCTATGCTTTTTCTTGGGAGGTTCCGTAACTTCTGTTGTTTCGGTCATGGTTTGGTTAAGGTTGAACGGAAATTACAGGTCACTTAAGAGAGCAGTGGCTGCACGACGACCTGATCGCATAGCACCCTGTAGGGATGAATGTTCACGGTGATCTCCGCAGATGTATAACCGTTCATTGACTTTGACGGTTTTTTCAGGGAATTGCAACGCAGGGGGTCTTTGTTGAGGAAGGGCTTGAGGTAGATCGTAGCAGCGGATCAGGCGCCAGTTTTCAGATGTTTTCCCAAACCAATCCAACAACTGATCACGAACTGATTTCTCCAATTCCTCCTTATTCTCATAGCGCTCTAGGACGGAAACAGATACTAGTTCCTTGCCGTCTGGCGCATAACTTCTGCTCACGCGGCTGTTGACCACCAAGTGATTAATTGGGCCGGCTCCATCTCCATTCAGCATTAGAATCGGATGTTCCGTGTGGGGAACTTCATTAGCCTCAAAATACAGGCAGTATGTCGATTGAAATTCTGGAGGGCTTGTCCGTCCCATTAGTCGATATGCTTCAGCAGCAGCAGAAGCAATCACTACAGCAGAACCTTCGACTACCTCCCCGCTTTCAAGAGTTATGCTTTGGTCTTCGATTTTTTGAACAGGACTCTCCAATTCAATCGTACCTTTAGGTAGGTCCCTAGCCAACTGATCGGGGATGGCTTGCATGCCCTGAGCAGGAAGAGTTACCCGTCCGGATGCAAAAGTTTTATAGGTGAATTCAAGCATCCGACTAGATGTTTCTAGCTTCGGATCCAAAAACACACCGGCAAAAAAAGGCCTCAGGAAGGCCTCAATGAATTTTTTTGAGAATCCGGCTTTTTCAAGGTATTCCCGCGTTTGAATTTCTGGCTTTGAAAAGATCTCATGCAAACTCATCGATGAAAGCTGGCTGCGCCAACGCATCAACTGTAGACCATCACCAATTGAGCTGAGCTTAGATCGGAGGGTCCATGGAAGATGATGAGGCTTTCGAAAAGGATCAGCCATTAGATGAAAGTCACTGCACCACCTTACTAGAGCTCCGGGGTAGAAAGCCTTCAGTTGGAGCCCTCGGTACCTCAGCATTCTGCGAGCTTCAGAATATTCAGTCAGGAAGACTTGGAAGCCACGGTCCAACAAAAATCCATCCACTTTATCGGTTCGGACGCGTCCTCCAATTCCATCAGAAGCCTCAAATATTCGAACCTTCCGGCCAGCTTGGTGCAAATGGATCGCACAGCAAAGGCCCGCAATTCCAGCGCCAACAATCAGGACGGGTTGTTCTTCCATGGATGAAAACTTTGAAAAAATTAAATTTGGAAAAACAGATAAAATTAACGAAAATCAGCACTCTTGCAAGCGGTTTCCCTGAAGAAGTATTCTGTCAACGAGATCTGATTATTCTGAATCACCAGAATGCCATTTAGGACATAACTTGCGAAAATTACACTGAGCACACTGGGTGGTGTCCTCCGTAAAGTCGAAATTACTTTCTTCAGCGTGATTTTGTTCTGGTCTACTCAGTAAGTTTTGCATTTGCTGAATAGACTCTTTGACGTAGTTTTGGACACCTTCGAGGTCTAGAGATTTACTGTCGTATTCCCTAGTTTTTCCAGTTGCGAGAAAGACTTCCTTTAAGAGAATTTGGTCGGGTTGGATTCCCCATTTCTCTGATGCGTACATCGCATAAATACCCATCTGAAGTGAATGGTCTGCTTCATCCGATTTGCCAGTTTTCCAATCCAGTAGAACGATTTGATCACCACTTCGATAGCATGCATCAAGGGAAACCCAAATTTTGCATCCATCGATTTGAAAAGAGTTCAACTCCTCCAGTTCTAACCATTCGGAAGAGTCTAGATTTTTCAATTGATTGAGCAAGGGAAGGTGATAAAAGTTTTCCACACAAGTTTGAGCTTGAGTGGCTAAGGCACGCCACTCCTCATCATTGACGGGCAGTTGGTATTCGTGTTCAACCAACCCCATAAATCGCTTCGGACGAAGCCGATACTTCGCATCTCTGGAGTCTCTATAATCCTGGCGCAACCGATTTTGGAGACTTTCAGCGACACTCTGATAGCTTGGGAGTGATTTTGATTTCCTCAGGTGATTTAGAAGGTCCTCAAGAACTTTGTGAACCTTGACACCAATCCAGGCAAATCGATTATGAAGCTGTTTTAAAACGTAGATTTCTCTGGTTCTGGAATCAGACTGCCAGTCCCATCCTCCCCAAGAACCATAATAATGAAACCAGTAACGCCTTGGACAACTTTGAAGCATCTCATTTCGACTCTTCGACCAACTAAATTCATTGCGCAATATTCCCATGGCTCTGGCTTTTTCTGGAAGAAAGTAATTTAGTTGTGAGATGTACTTTGCACATCCTGAGGATGAACCATCTATCACGAATCTCCAAATAGTCTGTCGAAGCCTGGGCTGAGTCGCAAGGGCCATCCTCCATCAAGTAAGTCCATCATGCGGGAATTGTATCTAATCAAAAGCAATAAGACCGAGGAGTGGGAGAATGGCGTACGCAAAGTGAGCTTTGCGTGTGATGATCCAGATATCCATGCATTTGTATGGCTCGATCTACGAGAGCGCTTAAGCGGAATTCAAATTATCTTTCGTGAGAAAGTCCTTGAATGGGATAAATCTTCGGGAGTCAGTCATGGCGATACGAATCGTGAAGCTGATGAGGAGGCTCATGGCTATCAGAAGGGTGCTAGATCAATTCACAATCAAGTGCATAGCATTGATCAATCAGACTTGGCACTTTTGAAAACTTTACTGTTCCCAGGGGAATGGGATTCTTTAATAAAGAGTTGCTTCAATGTTTTGGAAAAGGGGAATTAGCCTTTGCCTACTATTGCTTTCCATGACAAGTGTCTTGAAGGCAGATTTCTTCAAATGGGATGTGGTAGTCTATGCGGAAGGTTATGGGCTATCGCATGAAGTCTTTGCTGTTTTAGAAGCAGGCACTATCTGGAAACAGGGTGACTGGATATGTGAAATTGGTGATTTCTGGACTACGATCACAAGTGAATTACTGCTGGAAGGAAAGACTTTGAGTTGTAAACAAGGTAAAACGGAGCGTTTCGTAACCGTCACTTGTGATTTAAATAACAGGGGTCGCCAACACAACTCCTTCAAAGAACAATTCACCCCAACGAATGCTGGATTCCATTTAGAACCTGAAGATAGAATCAATTCTGCCTATCTCCGTCTTCGCTGCTACTACTAATTACTATCCTAGTTCCCGAGTGATCGCACAGATTTTGTCCTTCCTTTCGCTTCAGTTATTTAAGAGCGTAACAGTCCGTGAACTCTGGTCAAAAAATCATAGAGAGTTCGAATTCGCTACTGGGCCCTGGACGCCGCTTCAAAAGCCAGTAGAGGAATCTCAGATATGCTTGATCACTTCAGGGGGGCTTCACCTCAACACAGATCTCCCTTTCGATATGAGTGACCCCAATGGGGATCCCACCTTCCGTACGATTCCTTTAGAATCTGATCCAAACAAATGGCAGATCACCCATAATTACTACGATCATGCGGATGCTGAAAAAGATTGGAACCTCATTTTTCCTTTGGAGCGACTTCGTGAATTAAGAAATTTCGGAAAAATTGGTTCTCTGTCCAGCAGTCACTTCTCTTTAATGGGACACATCACAGGTCCTCACTTACCAACATTACTTCATCGAACTGCAAAAGAGTTGGCAGATCGTTTACGAGATGAATACACAGATTTGGCGCTTCTTGTACCAGCTTGAGGACTGTGTAACCAGACGGTCGGTCTGGTACAGAGAAATCTTGAGGCAGCAGGGATCTCAACCATTAGCATAACGATTATGCGAAGTATCACGGAACGACTATTCCTCCCGAGATCCTATCACCTGCGTTATCCCTTTGGTCACGCTCTTGGGGAAGTTGGAAATCGAAGCCAACAATTGCAGATTCTGATGGATTGCCTGAACCTTCTAGAAAACGCTGAAAAACCTGGGACCATCATGGATGCTCCTTACCTTTGGAAACGCCATCAATTTGAGGAACTTTTTCCTGCATGAATTCTTCTCCACAAAAAGCAGTTCGACAGTTGATCCATGAAAGCCGATGCACCAATTGGTATGGCCTTCGTGGCACCTCCAAAACCATGTTGCTGTCCGAAGTGATCCGACAACTTTCCTCGATGGTGGTCATCATCACTGAATCTTATGAAAAAGCTGAACAACTTCAGGAAGATTTAGAGTGGTTTCTGGGGCAGGAAGGTATTCGACTGTTCCCTCAGTGGGACACCCTGCCTTATGACAACTTTTCACCACACGGGGAACTTGTTGGGAGAAGGCTATCGACTCTTGAGGCACTATTATCTGGTGAAGTTCGTTGTTTGATCACAACGCCTCAGGCACTCATGCAGAAGCTGATGCCCAGAGAAGAGTTCATTCAAGCTAGGCAACTGCTGGAAGTAGGTGATCTGATCTCAATGCAGAGTCTACTGCGCAATCTGCCGGAGTTGGGATATGTTCAGGTGGATCGGGTAGAAGAAACAGGAGAATTTAGTACTCATGGAGAGGTGATCGATCTCTTCTTAGCTGAATTTGAAAAGCCTCTGCGGCTTGGTTGGAGACAGGATCGCCTTTACACGATTCAACATTTTCAGATTGATACTCAGCTCACAGATACGGCTGAGCTAGAGTCTGTGAACATTCTACCGGTGAAGGAGGTCCTTTACAGTGAGAAGCATCGGCAGTTTGCTCGACAACAATTAACCAAGTACCGCGATCAAGTTGCAGAGAGCCTGCGGCAACACATGCGCAAACGACTGCAGGATGCGGAGTTCTTTCCCGGCATGGAATCGTTAATTCCTTTGTTCTATGAAGGCTTAGATACCTTATTAGACTACCTGCCGAAAGATGCTTATATCGTTTTGGACGAAGCATCCAAAACCGCTGAGCGAGCGAAACACTTCTATGATGAAGTGTTCATGGAATATGAGATGAGCGTGCAGCAGGGCAATCTGACTGTACCTCCAGAGGAAATGTATCTGGATCATCGACAGTTTCAGGCAGAGATGGAGCGGCGTGTTCGATTACGGTGTTTTCAGCAGCGTAAGAATGAAGATGATGAGTCTTTTGTTGGCCCTTCAGCTTTATTTAACACGATTGATAATCGAGGTTTGCGCCAAGGCTTTGAAAAGGCTGGTGCTGTGTCCGCAGTGGGTCACGTAATCAATTTACTCCAGGAGTGGCGTTCTCAAGGTTCTCCGATTTTTTTGACCGCCAAAACACAAACAGCGGCAGATCATTTTCGCCAGCTTCTTGGTGATCTTGGAATTGAAGCTATGGTGCGCGATGGGGAGTTGAACTCAACGACGTTCCCTTGGCTTCAATGGATGGAATCAAACAATGAGCAAGTAAATCACCGAGGTGCGTTACCAATATTTGTTGGACCTCTTTCTGGAGGATTTCGCTGGATAGATGAGTCTGGTCAACCTGCCTTCGCCTTGTTGACGGAAGAGGAAATCTTTGGTGAGAAGAATCGGAGGAGACGTCTAAATCGAGCGCAGATTCAAGCGGTTGGTAATTCTCTGGAGGATCTGAATGAGGGTGATCATGTAGTGCATCTAGATTATGGGATTGGACGGTACATGGGTTTGACGAAAATACCAGTAGGTACTTCTGATTCTGATTTCATGGTCTTGGAATATGCCCGAAATGAGAAAGTGTATGTCCCTGTCCAGAAATTTCATCTGGTTCAGAAGTACGTCAACGCAGATGGCCAGTCTCCCAAATTAAACAAGCTTGGAGATAAAGCATGGACTAAGACGCGCACCAAGGTTGCGAAAGCTGTAGAAGACATTGCAGAGGAATTAACCGAAATCTACGCGGCTCGTAAGGCTAGAAAAGGGTTCTCTTTTCCAAAAGACGACTCTGAAATGCAAGAATTTGAATTGAGCTTCCCCTATGAAGAAACTCCTGATCAGAATGAAGTCATTGGACATGTGAAGTCAGATATGGAATCTGAAATGCCAATGGATCGTCTGATCTGTGGAGATGTTGGATTTGGCAAGACCGAAGTTGCGATGAGGGCTGCTTTCAAAGCGGTTTCTGCTGGAAAGCAAGTGGCCATATTAGTCCCGACGACAATTTTAGCCCAACAACATCATGTCTCTTTCTCAAAAAGATTCGAATCTTCGGCTGCTAAAGTTGAGGTGATCAGTCGATTTAGAAGCCTTGGTGAACAGAAAGAGGTACTTCGGGGTCTTCGTGACGGGACGGTAGATATTTTAATTGGCACCCATCGACTACTTTCAAAGGATGTTGAGTTCAAAGATTTAGGATTGTTGGTTGTGGATGAAGAACAACGTTTTGGGGTTAAGCACAAGGAGAGAATCAAGCAGTTTAGGGCTGAGGTGGATGTGCTGACCATGTCTGCAACACCGATCCCCAGAACGCTGCATATGTCTCTGACAGGTATCAGAGATCTGAGCATCATCAATACGGCTCCAGCTGACCGAATGGCCGTTCGGACCAGACTACTGAAATCCAACGACTATATTATTCAGGAAGCAGTTAGCAGAGAGATTCGAAGGGGTGGCCAGGTTTATGTTGTCCATAATCGAGTTGAGTCAATCTTTCAGTATGGGAATTACTTAAAGGATATCCTACCGAATGTTCGTATTGGTGTTGGTCATGGACAAATGGGAGAGAGTCAGCTGGAACGCTTGATGCTCGACTTTATGGACGGGCAGTACGACGTATTGGTTGCTACGACAATCATTGAGTCGGGTCTTGATATTCCAAGAGCCAACACAATCATCATCAATAATGCGGATCAATTTGGGCTGTCCCAACTTTATCAGCTCCGTGGAAGAGTAGGGCGGAGTAATGTACAGGCTTATGCATATCTACTTGTTCCGCAGGAGAAAATACTATCCAACGTGGCTCAAGAGAGATTGAAGGTTCTGCAGGAACTCAATGATTTGGGAGCTGGTTTCAAGGTAGCTTCGAGAGATTTGGAACTAAGGGGTGCAGGGAATTTACTTGGATCAGAACAATCTGGCCACATAGCTAGCGTTGGGCTTGAACTTTACACGCAGATGATTGATCGGGCGGTGAGAAGAATTGAGCAAGCAGCCCTCGTTTCGCTTGAGGAAATGAAAGTACAGATTGGCTTTTTGGAAGAAAAAATTCCTGAAAGCTATATCAAAAGCACTAGTCAACGACTGGCACTCTATAAACATTTGTCTTCAATTCAGGAGATTGATCAATTGTGGGAACTTAGGGCAGGCATTGAAAACCGCTTTGGGACTATTCCTGAATCGGTTATCAACCTATTTAAGGAAGCGCAAGTACGCTGTTGGGGGCAGCGTTTTGGAGTGCCAGCAATTGAGTTCAAGCAAAACAAACTCAGGTTACAGTTACTACCCACCACAAAAATGAAGCATGATGCCTTGGTAGAATGGCTGAGTGAGCCAAATTCTCCTCTACGATTTCATCCAGAAACAACTTTAGAAATGTTGCAGGTTCCTCAATCGATGGATGGAATTCTTGCAGGTCTTCAGCAATTCCAAAGGATTTTTCCTGAAGCAGAAACCCATGTTTGATTGGCGGGAGTTATTACTTCGAAACCAGAATCAACCCACACAAACTGACCGAACTACCCTCAAATTGTTGGAGGAACAACTACTTCAATTGCTCCCTCCCATAGTGAATGCTCTGAATGCAACCAACATTTTACCTCTTCAGCCTACTTGGTCCAAAAATGAGATTGCTCTGAAATTCAATATAATATTGGAGGAGGTGGAACAAAGATATCTAGTGGCTTGGGATCATGTCAGAAATGCCCAGATCCAAAAACTTGAAGCCGATTATCAGACTTGGTATCAGGCCCAACTCCGTTCAGATAAATCTCTTTTCAGCACTTATTGCCGGTGGCAGGAATTGCTAATTCAGCAGCATTCTCAGGGCTGGTCTTCTTGGATTATACTCGGCTTGAAAGAGCATCCATTTCTTGTCAGGGAATTGAAGAGGAGGGAATCCTTGACACCAGAGACAGAACTCTTGTTGGCAGAGTTTTTTCGTTGTGCAAAGCCTCTGCTCCAAATAGACGCTGATACTGTTCTGAAGGAGTTTTATAGTTTCCAAGCTTCATTTACTCAGCAGACGCCGTTCCTACCTCAGTTATTCCAAGAAATCCCAAATGCATCTCAGAAGGAAATTTTTGAAAAGTTAGAAGACAATGAATTTGTTGAGGCAGCTAGGATTTTTTGGAACAACGTAATTGTAAGTCATTAAAATTTCTATTTTGTTAAGCAATATTGCAACTCCAGTCTATAATTCTCATAAAATGAGAAAATTATTATTTTATTTAATTTTCATATTGATAGGTTTTCTATAAAATCCTGATATTATAAAAAAAATTTAAGTAAAATGACTGGCAGTTCCCTTGCAGTAAGTAAGCATATAAATAATTAATTGCTATTTCAGTATTGATTTAGCAATAAATCGTTTCTGCAGATTTACAGGGAAAACATGCCTCAAAGTGTTCATGAAAGAATAGAATTTGAAGATAATCTGATAGAAGAGCAGCAGCGCAAAGAATCTCAAAGGCAGGAAGTGCAAGACGCAATCAACCAGTTTTTAGCAAAGGGTCGACAAATTGAGATCTTACCTCCACAGCAGGTCCAAACAAGATCAGTTGTTGGTGGGGAACAATGGAGTGATTACGAAAATATAGATGATGTCTTGCCATTCAATTCTCGATGAGGCATAGACTTAAAAATAAATACAAAATTTAGCAAAATTTTGTGCAACTGCACAAATATCTTGTAATAGCAAAATTAAGTGTGCTAGATTATTTATCAGTTTAGCACCTAAAAAAAAGTTCGGTGCTGATTCAAATTTAAAATAGCTAGCCGCAGGCCAATCTTGGTTTTCAACTCCTCCCTAAAAAAAAGTTGAAAGTTTCATGTGCCAGGAAAATCGAAAACGGTCTGACCGGTAAGATGTCTGCGGAAAAGCTATTCCTCACCATAAGCAGATTCCTGCTGCAACTCATATTGTAAAATTCATCCCTTTTTCAGATTCTTCTTCAAAAAACCTCAGTAATACTGCGGACGAAGTTCTTTAGCCGCCTTGATAAGCTGATTGCGCTGTTTGTTGAGTTTCATTACGTCTGAAGCCCATTGGAGAACAGACCTCGCATACTCAGGAGGCAAACCCAATTTACCAGCGATACTCTTAAAAAGATCTGCTTCCTCACGAGTTACTCTACCGTTAATCGTGATCACAGTTGCCAGATAAAAGTATATTGTAGCAGCCTTGTCCATCCTTTCATCGATCCGGCCTAATTCAAGTTGAGATCTTGATTTTACTGCCGTCACCAGTTCCACAATTTCACTCTCATCTTCAAGAAAGCTAATCGCAGCTCTCAGCGAAATTAATTCCTCATTGTCCACTTGACCATCACCTAAAATAACAACCCCTATTGCCCTTGCTAACCAACTCCGGCTTTCTTGTGATAGATTGCTAATGAATTCACTTTCTAAACTTACTTCAAACATGACTGTTCTCTTTCGCTAGACTTATGAAGATGATCTTTGTGATAATCTCCTTCAGTTGATATTTATTTGATTGAGAACCAAAATACTTGGATTTAGAGATCAATGGTAATTCTATAAAGTATGCCCTCCTGACTTTTACGGTTACTTTCGATAATTCTTTTTTCTTTAAATTCAGGGAAGATTTCGAGTTTACTCTTCAATTTTTGTAAATTCTCATAACTATCAATCGCACCATTCATTGAGAATCTATCTGAGGAAAACTCTATTCGTTCTATAGATAATTTTGTATCTGATTCCATTAAATTAGTAAGGCGCTCTAAAAATTTTAAGCTGATATAATTTCGATCAGCAAAATTATCACTTAATTGAAGTACTTGCGTTCGTTGCGTTATTAAATTTTTTAAATGACTGATTGCCTGGTCAGCTTGTAGATTGGAGTTGGGTAGTATTTGTGAAATTTGTTGTTGTAATTGAAGATCTGAGTGGGTGATGAGTTGCTGCTTTGTTTTGATTTGAAGAAAGGTATTTCCTCCGAGTGATCCAAGAAAAATGATTGAAAGTAAGATGACTGCAGCAAGTCCAAGTCTATTTTGTTTAACAAATCTTTGGACAGGTGTTCCTTGTGAAAAGTGAGATAATGGATGCCGATCAAGAAAATTTGGGAAACGCTTTGGCATGTCACCTAATATACCCCAGGGATTCCGATCCGAGGGCTCGTCAGTTCCTCTTATTCGAATGTTACTATCGACCCTTGCCAGAGATTGCTCGCCATCCGTTACTTTTGTTTCAACAGATTCACTGGCCTGAAGTTGTTGCGGTGATGATTGTGAGTCATCTCTTTCTAAAATTTGTTGATCAACATGGTTAGTTTTTAGTGAGATTCTCTGATTATGCCAATTAAACAAACTTGCAAACACACCGTGGAAAGAAATAGAAAGATTTGAGTAATCCTCAACATTGCTCCTCAGGAATAAATTAATCTGTGAACATAACCATACTAATTCGTTCTTAATTGGCCTTAAATTTTCAGTGTTAACAGCAAGTTTCTCTCTTAATTCGATAGCATTTTGTTCTTCACTTTGACGGTAATGGTTTTCAACAACTTCAAAAATACGGTTGGGGAATGATTTTACCGTCAAGAGATCACCCTCATAAAGTACCGAAACAAAGCACTCATCGACACCAACATATACTTGGAAGCATTTGCCAACTTTCCAATCACGTGGAAGGAATCCAGCAAGAAGGCTTGCAGAACTTAAAACTCCTTGAAGTTCCCAGTTTTTCTTTGAACAAAAATCAACGAGATAATCTCTTTTTTCTTTGGAAACTAACTGAATAAGTGCTTTTGCTTGGCCCTCATCAACCAGTTTTATTTGATAAGTGTAATGATAGTCTTCAAGGTGGCCTAAGATCTCATTCCCAAGCTCAAAAGGGAGAACTTGTTTGATTTTTCTTATATCTTGAAAAGGAAAGACAAGGGTTCGAAATGTGATTTCTTCTGAAGGAAGTACAAATAAAACTCTGTTATCCTTAAATGGATGAGAATCAATGTAGTCATTTACGTTTTTGTCAAACTTCTCAAGGATTGTGGCCTCAGCGTCACTGCCACTTCCTTTAAGGAAAAAAAACTGGCTATCAAGCCTAGTCAACAAATTGATCTCGGATCCACGCCTTTCAACATAATTTGCTTCTATACATCCAGGATGTGTTGAAAGGACGTAGGTGCGCCTGTCCATATTTTCAATCCTGAGAAGAAGGTGGTTTTGGTGAATACCCCAAAATATCGAATTCCATCAGGCGATTAAGAGTGTCAGCTCTGGTTAACCTAAGTTCTACTTTATCTCCTGCTTCAAGTATTCTTTTGGTTCTGCGACCCTGTAAAACTAAATTAATTTCATCAAAGATATAGTTGTCATCTTTAAGTGCTTCAACGGGTATGAACCAATCAATCTCGTGGGGAAGTAGTTCAACTCGGAATCCATTATTTTCTGTAGAGACAATTTGCCCCTCCATAGTTTGGCCAATGAATTTTTCCATAAAGTTGACCTTCATTAAATTAATACTCTCTAATTCAGCTTTCTCAGCTCTTCTCTCTTGCTCAGAGAGATACTCAGCCATCAACATGGATGGAATTGAATGTGGTGAAGGCTTTACACCCAGTTTTGCGTGTAGTTCGTGTTTCAGAGCTCTGTGTGTAACGAGGTCCGGATATCGCCGGATCGGTGAAGTAAAGTGGGAGTAATATTTCGCCCCCAACCCAAAGTGTCCTTGATTATCAGTCTCATATGTCGCTAAAGCCATACTCCTTAACAAAATAATCTGTAGTTGATTTTTATTAGTCAGATTTTCAATCGACTCTAAAACTTTGTTGAATTGACCCGAATCTGTAAGTGAACTTGGGGAAACTGGAATATTGAAACGCTGGAAGATCTTTTTCAATCGTTCTAGTTTCGACAGATCAGGTGAGCCATGGACTCTGTACAATGCGGGTAGCCTATTGCCTGTGCAATGTTTTGCTACTGTTTCATTAGCTTCAAGCATGAACTGTTCAATCAGTTTCATGGATGATGATTGGAACCTTTTGGAAACACCTACCATCTGGTTTTGATCATCCAATTCAATTTGTTGCTCGGCGAAATTAAAGTTAATTGCACCTCTCTTGGTTCTCTTTTCCTGAAGAGCCTTTGCAACCTCATTCATTACGATCAGGTTGTCTAAAATTTCTTTGTTTCTGATCGTTCTAGTTTGGCCTGTGTCTAGAAACTCAGCTACATCTTCATAAATTAAACGAGCTCGACTTCGAATCACGCTTTCGTAAATTCGGTAACTCTGTACCCAACCAGTGGAATCGATTAGCATTTCGCAGGTCAAGGTAAACCGGTTAACATCAGGCTTTAGACTGCACAGATTATTTGAAAGATTTTCTGGCAGCATTGGAATCGCATGAGTTGGAAAATAAACACTCGTTCCCCTGAGATATGCTTCTTGATCAATAGCGCTACCTGGCCGAACGTAGTGAGCAACGTCTGCAATTGCTACATACACCTGCCAAGAACCATCCCCGTTTGATTTAGCAAAGACAGCATCGTCAAAGTCCCGTGCTGTTTTGCCATCGATAGTAACAAACCCCAAATCTCTCTGATCCACTCTAGAAGTGGAGGCATCATAAACAACTCGACTCGAGAAAGCTTCAG
Source organism: uncultured Pseudomonadota bacterium (assembly GCA_913056375.1). Lineage (GTDB taxonomy): Bacteria > SAR324 > SAR324 > SAR324 > NAC60-12 > JCVI-SCAAA005. Next base: position 15,909 of record CAJXNF010000017.1, read on the forward strand.
CTTCTTCCTGTGTTTCGACCGGAAATTCTGATCGAATCTGATTTTCTGTCAGGATGAGATTAAAGCCCAAATTTTCACGAATTTCCTTGCTGACAGGCTGGAGGACCTTTGCATAAAGTTCATTGTCATCTCCATGTTGAGAGAGCAACTCTACCTCCACCAAAGTTCCTGATTCGATGGTTGATTGGTCATCCTCTTTGAGAATTACTAATGGAGGAACCCCATTTCTTTGATTAATTGGGATCGCCAGAGTAGTCCGCTGCCCACGAACTAATCTTGCCAACATTTTACTGGTTGAACGTTGAAGGATTTTCTGAATGTATCCTCGAGAGCGATCATTACCAGGTTTTGTAAAGGCTCGAACCTCAACCAAGTCTCCATCCATAGCCCCATTCTGATCCCCCTGCGGTATGAAAACATCACTCTTTCCTTTGCCAATATTGACAAAACCAAACCCTTTACTTGTGGCGATGAATCTGCCCTCAACAATCTTTGCTTCTCTGATTGATGGCTTTTTAGAATGCCTAAGCCTTGGATTTTCAAAGGATTTTTTCTTTTTATGCTGATCCCCTGTCTGCAGGTCACTATGAGCAAAAAGGTTCCCCTTTTGCAGAATTAACTTTTTGAACACTAGTTTCCTGAGAATGGATTTTACCTTTGGGCTTTGATCTTTACTGACCTTCAGTTGCTCTCTGACTGCTCTTGGAGACATCCAAGAGCCTCCTGAACGGAGTACATTTAAGATTGAGCTTTTCTTAATTTTCATGGTTGTCGTCCCAAGGAACAATTAAATGTTTGTGAAAAAATTCATAATCTTAAATGTCGATCAAATTCATTGTGTCAAGCAAATTCAAATCTACTTATAAGCAAGGCCTTGGCCATGTGGTCCTTTGGAAAAACTTGGGGTAAAGGCCAGAAAAAAACATGATTGCGTTCTCCTCAGGGATTCAAACCCTAAGTTTTTGGCAGCGGACTGGAAGGTTTCACTTTGACACCATTTTGATTTGCGCACTCCTGTTTCTTTTAGCTTGGGGCACCATCATGATTTACAGCACAAGCGCAGTTTACGCAGGATTACGCTACGACAACAGTTACTATTTCCTCCAAAGACATCTGGTTCATATCATTTTGGGATTTGGAGTCATTGCATTAGCAACCCTAACTCCCTACCACAGATGGAGAGATTGGCTCCCTCTGATGATGCTAATCATGTTAGCGATGCTGGTGATGGTATTGATCCCAGGGATTGGTCATGAAGTCAAAGGCGGCAGAAGATGGCTGAGGATAGCTGGTTTTGGAATCCAGCCAGCAGAATTGATGAAAATTGTACTGATCGTTTACCTTGCTTCATATCTGGAGCGAAAACGACCATTGATCCAATCTTTCAGTCGTGGCATCGGACCATGTCTGCTTGTAAGCGGTTTCTATATGCTTTTGATTCTGTTACAACCAGATTTTGGCACAGTGGTGTTGCTTTCAACAACAGTGCTGTTGATGCTTTTCGTTGGTGGGTGTCGGATTTGGCACTTGCTTGCTTGCGTTAGTGTGGTTGCATCACTGGGTGCTGCTCTGGTAATGACACAGGCCTATCGCATGAGAAGGATTCTCGCTTTTCTGGATCCTTGGGAAGATCCTCTAGATTCAGGTTTTCAAATCATACAATCATTTATAGCGATTGGGACTGGTGGGTGGTTTGGACGTGGACTTGGAGAGAGCAGACAAAAGTTATTTTTCCTTCCCGATGCACATACTGATTTTATTTTTGCAATCTTATCTGAAGAATTAGGCTATTTTTGGGTCTGCGCTCTGGTGGCACTCTTTGGGATTTTCATCTGGAGGGGTTTTTGGATCGCTTGGCATGCGCAAGATGAGTTTGGTAAATATCTCGCTCTGGGGTGCACTTCAGTATTAAGTCTACAAGTGATTATCAACTTATTTGTTGTTTCAGGAATGCTTCCCACAAAAGGTATGCCACTACCGTTCATCAGTGCTGGAGGATCTGCTTTAATCATGGCAATGATCTGCACTGGAATTCTGCTAAATATCAGTCATCATATACATTCACCAACAAACACATCCCCACCACGCAACTGAAAACTTCCGAGGGTGATCATTGACTCTCCACAAACTTCTCCTCCATCTCATTTTATTCATCTGTTTGTGGGGAAATACCCACTCAATTCTTCATGCTGAAACAGTAAAGTCTAATCAGACTGAAATCCTCTCAAAAATTCATATTGATTGGCAAAATTGGTTAGTCGCTCTACGACAGAATTCTAATGCTGTGAAGGAATTAGTCACCAAAAGTGAGGACTGGAGGGATTTGAGAGGTTCAGGCCCCTTTGCTGGAATGACAGTGGTTATGTTAACAGCAAAAGTGGGTAGTCTTGAGCAGCTAGATTTAATTTTGGCAAGAAAACCTGATCTCGCAATTCAAGATGAACTAGGCAAGACAGTTCTTCATCATTTACTTGAACGCAAAGGAAACTTCACAGGGCATCTAAATAAATTGTTGGAAGCTGGTACACCAATTAATCAAAGCGATGTGATTTTAAATAATCCGCTTCACTTGGCTGCAGCAAAAGAGGGAGTAGAGAGTTTAGATTTGCTCCTTCAATATGGTGCGAACCTAGAAACAATGAATCTTTCTGGAAAAACACCTCTGATGGTAGCTGCTGCAAATGGTAGAGAAGCGAATGTAGAGTTCTTGATTAGTTCTGGTGCAGATCCACTAGTGGAATCTGCCTCTGGTTATAATGCCTGGATGTTTGCTGCAAAAGGGGGACATGAAAAAATATTAGAACTTTTAATCCAAAATTCTGCGAATCAGATTGAACATACAGAGAAGATACATTTAAGAAAT
>CAJXNF010000018.1 GCA_913056375.1 uncultured Pseudomonadota bacterium
GTTTAAGTCATCTAAGGAAATCAGCTTCATTGCTTTCAATAAATTAGTTGTGACCATTTTTCTTGAGTCTGCAGAATCTTCCTCACAATCATAAAAGTCAAATAAATTTTAGTTTTATCCAATGACATTAGGACAAACATTTGATAGACGTAAATATCTCAGTTCATCCAAGTGAGATCAGCATCAAGAAATCAGAGAGTCCAAATTTTCTAATTTTGGTAAAATCAACTAAGATTGTGATTCACCATCACTTCAAAATCTGCAATAGCAGTTATGGCAACTCTGACAGGGAATGATTTGAAGAAGAAAACTAGGAGTAGTGGTTACAAGACAAAACGAGGTGACCAGCGAAGAGATGCATTACTAAATGCAACGAAAGAGATTATAACGCTTGGTGATATTTCAGAAATTTCTTTTGTTACTATAGCAAAAAAAGCTGAAATTCCACTACCTTCTGTCTATCACTATTTTAAAAACTTAGATGATTTGATTATGATGATAGTGGAGGAATTAGGAAAAGAATTACTAGAAGATCTTAAACTTGTGAAAAATACTAATTTTCACTCTTCTGAAGAAAGAATTCATTTCCTATTAGATGAAAACATTAAATTCTTAAATGAGCATCCTATTGCCCAAAAAGTTTTCTACGCACCAAGTCTTCCAGATAGTGCAAAAGCAATTGATAAGAAATTAATGTTAGAAATGTCAGAGCTATTTTTTTGGAGTGTTCGTAGCGAGTTGAAAAGGGGTAAGGAGGAATTTTTTGAAAGATTTTTAGTGGCTGTTCAAATATTTGACGCAATTGCCAAACATGAGATTTCAAACAAAAACAGAATTTCAGTCAGTGCCACAGAGGATATTAGAAAAATTGTTACGTCTTACCTTCTGAACTGAAATTACACAGATTAAGTTATGTTCAAGCCTGTCTTACAAATGACCATTCTAAATCCCTTTCAAAAGGGAACATCGGTCTCCGCCGATGATGATAGTAAAAGTGATTCAAGTTAGAAGCTGTCACTCCTGGAGTATCGACTCTAATAAAGCGGGAGCACACTTCCTCATACGCAGCAATCGGAGCGTTTACGCCCTTGGCAACCAGGACACGGAACCTTCCTGGATCAAGTCCACAACTACGTAATTGTTCCAAACTATAGGGTGCCATCCGTTTGCTGGTTAGCAGGATGATTAGTCCTTCCGCAGATCGAACGACCGCACTCAATCCCTGATCAAAATGCGTAAAACCACCATGACGGGCTAGGGGTTCTTCAAACTTTCCTGGATAAATTCCAATGACTTCTACCCAAGCAATCAACGGATCGCCATGCAGTCGATCTGTTTTCCCACCCATTGCCAGCTTCAGTTCAGCGCCTAGTCCTACATCTGCAACTTGACGCACAGCTTCTGGATCATATAGACAAACAAAGGAATCTCGAACTCTTTGACTCAATAATGCTTGCGCGATCAGCGTTCCATCAGCAGGCGAGCCACCTCCCACGTTATCACCCATGTCCAGAAAGCAGGTTGATCTGGTGTCGTTCTTCAACGAATCAATCGCCTGATCAATTGGCACACCAGTCCCATTAAAATCAGCGCGATGTTCCCACAGATAATTGGACAACTCCGCCAAGGTCTGTTCAGCAACCAGAGAAGTTTTGTCGCTGACTGCCAGGATTGAAGTTCCCATTTCATCTACATCTGCATAGGGATAGCCCTGCAGTATGCTTAGCGATAACAGTCCCTTTTTCCTTCGTAGCTTCTCTGCAAGCTCGTATAGTTCTTTGCAGGGAGACAACTCTGTACACTGCTTTTCAATATTCATCACGAAGGGTAGGAAGGCAGCTCGCTGAACAGGCTCCACTTCCCCTCGCAGAGTCTTGCTCATCAACTCGGCAGCCTCCGATCCACGCGCGTATTGATCAAGGTGGGGATTCGTCCGATAGGCTATTAAAGCATTTGTGGATGCGACCATCTGAGATGAGAGATTTGCGTGTAAATCCAATGTTCCGATGATGGGAACTTCAGCTCCTACTCTTTCGCGAAGCTGCTTCAGCCAATAACCATCAGCGTCTAGATGCTGTTCACTCACAGTCGCCCCATGAGGAGCGACCAAGTAACCATCCAACGGACCAGCCTGCTCCACCTGCTTGAACATGTTTTCAAGCAACTGTTCAAAAGCTTCCTTCTGGATCGTTCCATAGGGAATCGCCCGAGCCGCAAAGAGTGGGACTGCCTCCATCCCTTCTTTTTCCAGGCCTGCAAAAAAACCTGCGACCTCGTGGTGAGTATTCGCCAGCTGTTTGCGAATTTCCTCACCTACCAGCAAGAGGTCTTCTGCAAAGTGATGAAGCTTGGTCTGTTGATTCAGGAAGGTATTTGATTCCTGCATCAGGCACAGAATGCCAATCCGCATTGGATTTTCCTTGGATCAAAGAATAATTCGAAAGACAACAACTTTGTACTGCGGTCTTTCAGTAAAGGATTGTCAGAAAGAGAAGATATAAAGCGATTGGACCCTCAAGGCAACCAAAGCTTTGGTAGGTAATTTAAGCGAATAAGGACGGGGAAAGATTTGTGGGGCTTTGTCTGAATGGGATGAGGGCTGGGAGCGACCAGAAATCGTCAGCCTGCAACCCTCATTGATGACTGGAGTCAGGCTCCGGAACACATCCCAAAAAAATACACAGACGTATTGTTTGTGATGCGGTCTTTGCAGACATGTTTACCGCTGCATCCAGCTAGTGAGCCTACCAGCAAGAGAGCAAAAACAAGTAAGGTCATTCTCATACGGCCTCCATGGTCGTTTTGTTCATAGCAGATGCGACTCATTCGCACCAAAATCTTGAATTCGAACAAAAATTTATTCAAATTTCTCGCCAGCAAAGTAGAGATTTTTTGGTGAAGACTGTTCAATGTTTGAAAGTCGTGTGATCTTTTAAGAATCCAAATTTAAGGTTGTTCAGGAGTAGACTGAACTGGCTACTTCAATCAAAGGTCTCTGAACCAGATTCCTAAACACGATCTTGAATTCTGAAATGTCCAAAAGAATTTTTCCAAATCACAAATGGAGTGATCGATGACTGAGCAAGAAACTCATACAGGTGGGTGTAGCTGCGGTGCCGTTCGCTACGAAAGTCATGGCAAACCAACCCGAGTGGCTGTCTGCCATTGTCGTTACTGCCAAACACGGACAGGCTCGGCTTTTGGCATGAATGTCTATTTTGAGGATTCGCAAATCAAGGTCACGTCAGGCGAATTGAAGGAATATTCCTTCTCGAACAATGCAAATCGCCACTTTCACAACCGCTTCTGCCCGAACTGTGGAACTACAGTCTTCTGGAGAATTGAGATGCGCCCAGGTTGGACTGGAGTTGCTGCTGGAACCTTTGATGCTCCCTCTTTTTGGTTTGAGACAGATGACGCAGTCCAAATCTTCACCCGTACCAAGGCGCCGTTTGTGGACGTCTCCTTTTCAGACTCGCACGAGACAGCTGCTTACTACTCTCCCACCCATAACGATCATCCAGGTTTGATGATTCGGGAAGATCAAGAACTACAGTCATTTGATCTTTTGCATATCACTGAAAAGCCGGGCCACTGAAAGTACTGTTCACTATTGGGTGAACACAATCTCTGAGCACTCAGGGGCCAATACTCTTCTCACTAGATATCCTCTATCGTAACATGTCCAGGCTGAGATTTGACACGGTCTATCCAATCCTTGATGGCGGGAAAGTCATCAAGGATCTGGCCCCCTTCCTCTGCTTTGTGGGTATAGGCATAAAGCGCGATGTCTGCGATACCATATTGTGGCCCGAAAAATTTCTGCTCCTGAAGGTGCTTCTCCATCACAGCTAACGCTTTTCTGCCAGCAAGCTGACGTCGTTTCAGTTCCTCTTCGTCGTACTCTCCAACTTTTAGATAGTTTTTCCAGAAGCGCGGTGTCGCAATGTTGGGTTCATGACTATATTGCTCAAAGAACAGCCATTCATATAGTTTGCTCTTCTGCCAAGAGTCACTAGGTAGAAAACGTGTACCTTCCGCCAAGTGTAGCAGGATCGCGTTGGATTCTGCCAGAAACCGTCCATCCCCCAAGCTAAGCAGTGGAACCTTTCCATTGGGATTCATCTCAAGAAACTGAGGAGTTTGTGTTTCGCCTTTTAGAATGTTGGTTTCCACATAAATGAACGGCAAGCGGAGCTGATGAAGCAGCAAGCGAACCTTGTAACCATTGCCAGAAGATTTGAAATCATAGAGAGTGAGCATACTATTCCATGGAAGAGTGCTTGATCCTACGAGAGACCTCGGTGTAGTCTTGCCTCCATTTCAAACCTGAATGAAGAGGAAGCTTCATGGCCAAATCAAAACTGCAAACCACAACGATTGGTTCCTTCCCCAAGCCTGATTTTTTGCCAATTCGAGACTGGTTCGATGCAGCCCGCAGTGAAGGTAGCATGAACTCTCCCAAAACCACGACCAACTTCACAAATTATAGCGACGCAAGTGCTGATGACGAGGATTTGTATCGGAGGGCTGCCGAGAGAGTGATCGCTCTGCAAATTAAAGCTGGAATCGATATTCCCACTGATGGGGAAGTGTGTCGGGAGAACTACATTCATAATCACTGTCGGCACACGGAGAGTTTTGATTTTCAGCAGTTAGAGCATCGTGTTCTGCGGGATGGGGCCTACGAAACTGATCTACCTGCCATCCGGAAAACAGTTCAGCACAAAGGATCCGCGTACTCTGTCAGAGATTTCAAGGCGGCACAATCGGTCTCCAGTCGGCCAATCAAGTTTACCATTCCAGGTCCCTTGACCATCATGGATACGAACGCGGACTGCTTCTACCAGGACCGGCGGCGCTTGGCAGAAGATCTGGCCACGACCGTCAACTTTGAAATTTTGGCGCTGGTGGAAGCTGGTTGTCGGCACATTCAGGTGGATGAACCCCTGTTTGCCCGGCAGGTTGGTGACGCTCAGTCCTTCGGTTTTGAAATGCTTGAACGCTGCTTCAATGGGGTTCCCAAGGAAGTGTGCAAGATTGTCCATATTTGCTGTGGTTATCCAAATTTTCTTGATGAGGAGGATTATAAAAAAGCTGATCCTGACAGTTATCATCAGTTGGCAAAGGAAATGGACTTATTAAACTTTGACCAGATCTCCATCGAAGATGCCCACTGTGCAAATGATCTAAAACTGCTGGAGTTATTTGAGAAGAAGACGATTATCTTTGGGACCATTGCTATCGCTCGCAGTCGACTGGAAACACTGGAGGAAGTAACTGGACGGATCCAAGCTGCTCTGGAACACATTGACCGAGAACGTCTGGTAATTGCGCCGGACTGTGGTCTTGGGTTTCTCTCAGAAGACTTAGCCGCAGCCAAGCTAGAAGTGATGTGCCAGGCTGCTGCGCAGTGTTGAAGCTCAACACAGGTCTGCTGATTTCGAGTACTTATTCTTTTCACATACCTGCTGGGGATTTTCTCTGACAGGATTTTCTCAACCTCACTAGAGGCAAATACGATGGCCAAAGCCTACCTGATTTCCATTTATAACGAGATCCACGACCCAGAAAAACTGAAGGCCTACGCTGCGGATGCCTTGCCTGCACTGCAAGCACATGGTGCCACTCCTCTCGCCCGAGGATCAGAAATTGTCAGTAAAGAAGGCAACAAACCTCTACGGGCTGTGGTGATGGAATTTGAAAGCTTGGATGCTGCAAGAACAGCTTACGAGAGTGAAGAATACAAGGGAGCGCTGGCTAAGCTAGAAGGAGGAGTGGACCGACAGCTATTCCTGATCGAAGGGTTATAGGAATCAATTAGCTCAAATTTCCAAACTATTCTGCAGAGAGGATTGCCCAATGCCTTTGGTCCAGCTTGAAATCACCCGTCAGGAAAGATTTGCTTCGGGGATGGAATTTGGTGACGTTGGCACCTACGAGTTACTACATGGGATTGCTCACTATGAAGTCGATCCTAAGCATCCTGCCAACTCAGGGATTATCGATCTGGAGTTGGCTCCAACCAATCAGCGGGGCCAAGTCGAGTTTGAGTCTGACTTCGTCCTGTTGCATCCGACGGATCCAAAACGAGGCAACGGGGCAGTGCTCTATGATGTGGTGAACCGGGGAACCAAGACCGTGCTTACCTTCAACAGTGTGCCTCGTTCGCAGGATCCCATGATGCCAGTAGAACCAGGGAATGGGTTCTTACTTCGCAACGGCTACACGGTGGTTTTTGGAGGATGGCAGGCAGATGTGCCTCCAATACCTGGGCTGATTGGCATGCGAGCCCCAGAAGCGCTGGATGAACAAGGCCAACCAATCGAAGGCCGAATTCTCTGTTGGTTTCAGGAGCAGGAGGCTGAGGCAAGCCAATGGCAAATGCTCTCTCACAAGGATCACCTCCCACACCCACCAGCAGATCCTGAGGAAGTGGAAGCCCGGATGTTCGTAAAGGATCACCCCAATGATACTGGACAACTCATTCCGCGCGATCAATGGCGGTTTGCTCGCCGAGGGACAGCTGAGCAGGAGCCTGAGCCCCACCATGTTTTTATGGAATCGGGGTTTCAGCCGGGCCGCATTTATGAGTTGGTCTATACCACTAGGGGCAGTCGAGTCATTGGGTTGGGGTTCGCTGCAATGAGAGACATGGCCTCTTTTCTTAAGTATGGAACCAATAAAGAGGGGAATCCATGTGCTGGCTCCCTGACCCGGGCACACGCTTTTGGTCAATCTCAGAGTGGACGCTTCTTGAGGACCTATCTTTATACCGGGATCAACACAGATGAATCAGGACGGCAAGCATTGGATGGCTTGATTCCGCATGTTGCCGGGGGAATGAAGGGAGAATTCAATCTTCGCTTTGGGCAACCGTCCAAGGATATTTGTTATGTATTACCTGGACTTTTCCCCTGTTCGGATAGCACGCAGATCGATCCACTGACTGGAATCCAAGGGGCATTACTAGATCGAACCAGACAAAACGGTCATCTTCCCAAGGTAATCTTCACCAACACTTCTGCAGAATATTGGCGAGGCGACGCAGCCCTGATTCACACAAATTTAGTCAATAGGACAGAGTTGCCAGAAGATGTTGAGTTTGTGCGTCGCTACCACTTCTCCGGAACTCAGCATGGAGTCGGAGCATTCCCGCTAGAGACTATTCGAAGTTCAGATGGTTGGCGTGGGCAACAACGCTTCAGCTGCATGGACTACAGCCCGCTACTTCGTTCAGTTCTGCGGAATCTGGATCAGTGGGTTGCCGATGGTACACCTCCTCCACCAAGTCGGCATCCACGTTTGCAGGACGGAACAGCCCAGGAATCCAAGAACGTCATGCCCAACTTTGCCAAACTTCCAGGTTTCAATCCACCAGAACGACTGGCTCGAGCGCAGCGATTGGACTACGGACCCGAGTTGGATCAAGGACGGACTCTGACCTTACCAGCTACACAAGGGGAACAATTTCCAGCTTTTGTTTCTGCTGTAAATAAAGATTTGAATGAGATCGCAGGAATTCCACTACCTGAACTTTCGGTTCCTCTGGCAACCTTCACAGGCTGGAATCTCCGTCATCCGGAACGGGGTAATCCTGACCTATTCCATGGAATTAGCGGAGGACTTGCTGGTTCGACTATTCCTTTTCCAGCCACTCGCAAACAACGCGAATCGTCAGGTGATCCAAGGTTATCCATTGAGGAACGCTATCTATCTCGTGAGGACTATCTCCAGAAACTTCGAGAAGCTGGGAAGGCTTTGGTGGCCGAAGGATACCTTTTGGAAGAAGACATTGAACGGATTGTTCAACGGACTGCTAAAATTTGGGATGCCTTTACATCCTAACTGGCAAGCTCTCAAACGCAGAAAGTTTCTGATTTCAAAAGATTCAACGAATTCAATATGAAAAACTACAAAAGTACTTGTTAGACATGACTATTTCTGCACTGAAAGAGACAACCCGAGAAAAATTGATGGGGGTTTCCGTCGCTACTCTGGCAACTGCGCTTTTCAAAAGAGGTCTACGAAACCAAACCATTCAAGGGGTGCATCCTGTTTCGCCCAAAGGACGGAACATGGTTGGACCGGCCTTTACACTACGTTATATCCCTGCCAGAGAAGACCTGAATCAATTGACAGAATTCCGAAAACCAGATCACCCTCAGCGAGTTGCCATCGAAACCTGCCCTGCTGGTTCCGTACTGGTTTTTGATAGTCGAAAAGATCCCCGAGCGGCTAGCGCAGGCGACATTCTGATTACCCGCTTACAGCAAAGAGGTGTGGCTGGAGTCGTGACTGATGGGGGATTTCGCGATGCAATGAGAATCGCAGAACTTGAAATTCCCGCTTATCATCAACGGCCCAGTTCTCCAACAAATCTGACTTTACACCAGGCCTTGGATCTGAATGTACCCATCGGTTGTGGAGATGCAGCCGTCTTTCCTGGGGACATCATGGTTGGTGATGACGACTGTGTGATTGTTATTCCAGCTCACTTGGCGGATGAGATTGCCGAGGAAACCGTTGAAATGACCGCATTTGAGGATTTTGTCGTGGAGAGAGTTCGAGAAGGTGCGTCCATCATCGGACTTTATCCCGCTACAAAAGAAGAGAATCAGGAGGCGTTTGCTCAATGGAGAAAGAGGGTAGGCCGCTAGGCTTCACTTTGAGCAACCGTTCAATAAATCTTTGAATTTACGCTAGAGAGCATTCAAATTCTGAGGCTTTTTCGCAAAGAAGAAGCTCAACGCTCCTGCTAAAGAAAGGAAAGCCACTAGTTGAAACGCCATTTCGTAGCTACCATAGGTATCGACGATCACTCCACAAATCATTGGTCCCCCCATCATACCCAGCATCACGATCAGTGAGGAAATCCCCATGATGGTTCCAAAGGAGCGGGGCCCAAAGTAATCCGCCCTGATAGCGACCATCAATGGTCCCCGAGTTCCCCAAGCCAATCCGTGAAGTACACAGGCTAGAATTAACATCGGGAAAGCTTCAAAATAAGCCAGAATCAGCATTCCAGACCCGTGGAAAAGCATGCAGGTCATCGCAATCAGCCGCTTGTTGAAGATATCACCCAAGAACCCACCAATCCCCAAGCCGATCAACTGAAAAATACTCACCAAGGAGAAGATCAGGCTTGCTTCCGTCAATCCCAAACCGACGCCCTTCGTCAAATGCGGGACCATGTGGACGATCACAGACGAAACTGAAAGAAGCGCAATCCCATGACCGGCTGAAATCAACCAAAAAGCAGGTGTTCGCACTGCATCTCGCCATGTGAATGAGGTTCCTCCACCTCCAGCTTTGTTTGCTAGTGCTTCTTGGCTCACCATTCCATCTACTTGTTCACCTATCTCTTCGGGACGATGGCGAATCCACTGTACCACGGGAATACCCAACAAAAAGATCATTCCTCCTGAAATCATAGCCACTGTTCGCCAATCATCCCACTCCATTCCCCAGGCAACAACAGGAACGCAGAGTCCACCAATAGAATATCCCATCTGTGACCAGGCAACTGCCTTGGTTCGATGCCGTTGAAACCAGTTAACAATCGATACCATCAGGGTGTGAAATCCACCTAGGCTGACACCAACTGAAATCACAAACACAATGAGGTAGTAGGACAGTAGCGAGTCGGTTTGCGAAAGCAAAAGGAAGCCAATGCCGAACATGACAAGCCCGACAGTCAAAATGATCCTTGGACCATAACGATCGACTAACCAGCCCTGCAGGGGACCAAGTAAACCACTTTCCACCCGAGTCAGTGCAAAAGCTCCTGAAAGGACTGTCATGCTCCAGCTGAATTCTTCGTGCAGAACGACTGTATAAAGCCCATAACTCTGCATCCACAGTACTCCCCCAATGAATTGAATCAGTGCTGCGATGGCAACAATCCACCACCCGTAAAACACTTTTCCATTGGGTCTGAACAATTTATCGATTGATTTTATTGGAGAAACTGTAGATGGCATGAACATCAGCGAAAACGTAAGGACTGTGGATCAACGTCCTTTGCTTTTCCGATGTAGGTCAGCTGGACAGGCGATCGATGACTTCAGAGAAAAAATCCGTTGGGGAGGAACGGAGCGGAGTGTTTGGGAGATTCGCCTTTCAGAAAAAGAATTCAGGATTTGTCTAGTATGAGTCTGGCAATTGGCCGTTTTTAGACTCCCTTAGGACGAGTGAATCGGAAATGCGTATTGGAGGGAAGGATGGTTGGGGTGGCAGGGATCGAACCTGCGCATGGCGGGATCAAAACCCGCTGCCTTACCACTTGGCTACACCCCAGAAAGTAAGCTTTTAAGCTTAAGGTCTCTATGTTTGAGTTTCAAGGAATTTTTAGTCATTGAGGTAGTTTTCATAAGCCAACTGACGGCTCAATGCCTGGTGTTGTTCACTGGACAACTGTTGCCACAAAGCGGGGGAGGCTGGAGTTTTTTCCATCAAATCGCCGAAAATTTCCAAGGCTTGTTGGAGTTGTCCCATGTCCTTGTGCAGAACTCCGGTTTGGTAGCGAGCCCAATTGATTTGCTCCTGTACCCGCTCATCAGGCCAATTGGTGTAGGTCACAATCGCCTGCTCGTATTGAGCTAGAGCTCGTTCATCGTTTCGGACTTTATAAAGCATCTCTGCAGCCCGGAAATGACTTTGCACAACATAATTTGGGACATCCGGTTCAATGAGCGGATGATTATATGTGGCGATAGATTTCTGGAAAGCCTCCGCGGCCTCCGTATAACGTCCCATCTCTTCATACATTAAGCCCAGTTCATAATAGAGTTCTGGCACTACCTCAGCTCGAAGCAGATCCGTATCCTGTTCATACTTCTCAATCGCTTGCTCATAAACAAGGGCTGCACTCTCAAATTCCTTGGCTTGTTTGTAAACATCGGCAAGTTTCTTACGAACGTCTGCATCGTAAACACTATCTGGATACCGCTGAAGGAACCGGGCTAGTTGATCTCGAGCCTGTTGAAAATCATCTGCTTGAATCAAGGTCTCAGCGGCCTGCAATTGCAATAGTTCTAGCATAGGTCCCTCTACACGACTTTCCAGAAACCGATAGAGGTCCATTGCTTCATTGTGGAAGCCCAGTTTCTGATGTGCGTGGGCCACCTGAAAAAGTGTCGTGTCGAATCGGAAGTTAAGTAAATACTTGGCCTGGTAATCACGGTAAATCGTGACGACACCTAGATCATCCTGACGTTGGTAGGCACGATCGACTAATCCCTTCAAGTTCTCGTCGATATTCTCCTGGATAATGTTGCGTCGCACGTAGACACTCTGAGGATATTCCTCCATGAAGCCTTCCAGCGCAGCAATCGCCTCCCGATACGCTCCGTAGAGTGTGAGCGTCAACCCCTTGCGCAATTTCGCTTCCTCAACCTGTGGAGAATCCGGATAAAGCGTAATGATCTCATCATAGGTCCTGAGCGCTTGGCGATATTCATCAGAGTAGGGTCGCTCCGCCTGGATGTTCGCTATACGCAGCTTGCCCATCAGCGCTATCTCCAAGGAGTAGCTGCGAATGGCATTGCTATAGGCAGCAATCGCCTCATCTTCCTTACCCTCATCCCTCAGAAAATCCCCTAACCGCAGTGCGACAAATTTTGAGAAATCTGCGTCGGGATAGCGATCCAGCAACAGTTGGAAAATTTCTCGAGCCACATCGTAGTCTGCATTTTCATAGTAGGTCTCTCCCATGTGGAAGAGCAACATTGGGTCTTCCTGCACATACCGACTGTCAAGTGCTCGGGCTCGATCAAAAAAGTCTCTGGCTTCAGGAAATTTTTGTTGTTGGTAGTACGCCTGCGCAATTTTGTAGTAGGCGATATGGATGAACTTTGGATTTGGCATCGCCTTGAGGTACTCCTCAAACTGCAAAATCGCCTGGCCCCATTCTCGTCGGGCGATCTGATTCAATGCTTGCCAGAATGAGGATTCCTGTGCTTCGTAGGAGGAGGGAAAATCTCTTCTAAGGAGTTCGTAGCTCGTGTTCGCCTCTTGGCTAAAGCGCATCTGCTGATAACTTCGACCGATTCGGAACTGGGCATGCGGAATCAAATCTTTGGCTATCTCTGTCGAATTCGCCACCCTGATTGCTGTCGTATAATCATCAATCGCTTGATGATAGTTCCTTCCTCGTCGTCTTTCTAATTGGGTGTACTTGGTATCGGCAATCCTAAATAAAGACTGGATGGCTAATGGATTCCATTCATCCTCAAATTCACCAACGCCATTTTTTCCTGATGCATAAGCCTTCTGAAACTGCTCGATGGCCAGGTCGTATTCGCTTTTGCGGAAATGATTTTCACCTTGCTGGTAAGCGACTCTAATCTCTGCGTTACGAACACGTTTTTCTCGATCTAACTTGGCAGCTTCATCTGGTGTTAATGAAGAATCCTCCTCCTCAATGGCAATGTCTTGAAAAATGGGTTGACCATAGATTCGAATCACCCAGCGGGCGGGATCTGATAGTTCATCTTTTTCCAGCCTGAAATCTGATGCAATCTGACCCAAGGTCACAAACACCTGATTAGGATCAGTTGTCAATTCATCAACCCGTACACGACCATCTTCATAAGGTGTCAGCGTAAATGAATCACCCGGCGCTGTATCCGCAAACCGTAAGCGTACGGTTCGATCCTGAGGGTTTTCCAGAACAAACAAGCGAGGAGGACCCGTGAATGAGAAGGTCAGACTCGTAAACTCTGGATTGCTGTCGTCGTAGTCCAAAGCTTCCAAGGCAATAGTTGCTGGCTCGGGATCTGGCGGGAGTGTAACAGGAGGTAGTTGAATTAGCGGACGGAATCGGAAGACCAATTGCCCAGGGTTACTGCCTGGTACCATGTCAAAAATTAAATCATCCTTACGAAGCTTGAATTGGGCCCAAGTGTCGGGCTCCATATCCAAAAACCTTATTCCTTCAACCTGAGGATCATTGAACAATCGATCACGACGTCCATCCGCAAAAGCCGCCTTGGTGTTGCGGAATTTGACAACCAAGGTACGGGCTTTGAGATTTTCATTGAGTTCATAGACTGGCTTGCCACTGGTTTGCAGAGTGATGCTGACCTGCTCACCTTTGCGTAGCAGTTCTACCCCAGAGATACTCATTGGTTCTTCCTGAGCGTTCATACTCATTGGAAAAAGCATCAGTATCGAAGTGATCAACCAGCAGATGGTTTGATATCTAGCCTTCATCGGCTCATCTTTTTTCTAAACTCAGAAAATTTGATACAGAGGCCATTGGTCGAGAATCTCTGGATATGTCCAATGCACTACTAGTCCTCCCAGGCACAAAAACGGGGCAAATGGGACTGGGGTTTCTCGCCAATTCTGTCGATTCTTAAGCAGCCATAAACCACCAAATAGTGATCCGCTGATCGCTGCCACAAAGATAACAAAAACGAGCCCCTCCGGACCAGTCCAAGCCCCAATCAATGCCATGACCGCAGGATCACCATCTCCAAGTCCGGCTCTACCTCGAAGGGCCTCATACAGAACCCCTAACAAATACAATCCACCTGCGCCAAGTAGAGCCCCATAAACTGCTCCTCGAACTGAACCAGGCTCATTCAATAACAAAATCGTAAAATGTAGGGATATTGTTAGGGTGACAATGCGGTAATCAATCCACATCGTATGCCAGTCAATTGCTGCGATGAGCAGCAAAGACCAGAGAAGTAGCAATTCCTGACAAAGTTGCCAAGGTTCTTGTGGTCTGTCAGGCCAAAATCCTAGCCAAATTCCGAGTGGGAACCCCCAAGTTAACCATGGAGAACTTGCCCCACATTTCAGACACCTTCCCTTGTTTTTCAAGGCATTGAAAAGCAGCGACTTACGCCAGCCTGTAAGCATTTCGAGACACGACGAACAACGCTGAGATGGCTCTAGGATTTCAGCCTCTTGAAGTATTTGGCACCACCAGCGCTCAGCTAGCCAACCAAGACTTAAAGCGCCTAAAGTCCAGAACAAAAACCACAAGGTCACTTCCTCGGCAGAATTTGACCGGTATCTGCATCAATCTCTAAGCGTTTGACAGCACCAGGCTTACGAAGTTCAATCTCAGTTCCTGAGATTTTTAGACCAAGAGGATCATCGACCATGACGGTAAAACGTAAAAGCCCCTTTTGATACAGTCGATCTGGGGCAAGTAGTTGAACTTCGATCTCTGCCTTTCCTGCCTCATCCAAGGTCACCCCTTCAGGAAAACGAACTCCTGCACCATCCGTAAAAATACGAAGTGGTAACCCAGCGCCAATTCCTTCCCCTTCCCGACCACGTGCTTGAATCTGAAGCAGTAGCTCTTGAGGGTTGCGCCCTCTTACGAGTTCGCTTGGCTCAGCCTGAAGTTGAAGTTGTTGAGTCAACATTTCAATTCGGTCAGAGAGTATGTCACCTCGGTTGACACCAAGGACAGCCTCTCCAGGCTCCAGAATCGCCTTTCCTCGAACGTTTTGAACGAGTAGCTTCCCTGAGAAAAGAGCCACCGATCCTTGCTCTTTCGACACCTGTACATGAAAGGAAGTTCCCTCGGGTTTTAATTGAAAATGAGGAGTTTCGATGACTGTATGATCACTCCTACCAAAAAAATTGCTCAAGAAGGCTCCAAATCTTAGCAATAATTTTCTTCGGAAGGTACGCTCTCCCGCTCCTTGTTCAGAAGCTTCTTGAATTTGAAATTCTGTGTTTTCAAACAATCGAATCTCGGAACCATCACGAAATAGAATCGTTGCTTTCCCATCTACTCCCGTACGGACTTGATCCCTTTCGTAAAGCAGCAACCCTTCACGTCCCTGAGTTGTTCGCATACTTTTGGATAGCGTGACCTCAACTACACCTGTTGATGAATATAGAGTCGCCACCGCATCCTGAGCTAGAGCCGTGAAGCTAGAGGTGATTAGCAGGCAGAGCGTCAACACCAATTGGATCAAAGGTAGCCTCCCTCATAGCTCCTTGGCACCCAACGTTGTCGCCTGACAAAATCCAAGTAGGCTGGAAGCAAAATCTCCGAATCAAGAAGTCCCTCGCGATATTCTAGTTGGGGAAAAATATGATATCGCCAATAGGCACAATTTCTTCCTGCCTCACGCATCTTCATGAAGCTGGGTTCTCGAGTACTGGTGAAAAGCATACCGGGAGCACTTGGGGCAGGAGGAAGCTCTTGGTCCACTCCTGGCCATTGCATTTCTGCTTGCAGAGCAGCAATTCGATTGCTGCTTTTTACTTTTTGAATTCTATCCCATTGAAGATCTGATAGTTCTTTCAAACCAGGTTCCTGGCGAAGCTTCTCCCAATCCTGCGCTTTGACCCAGTCTACATGCTGTTGCCAAGTCTTCTTTTCATATTCCTCAGGAACGTAGGGATGTCCATCCAGCACCGCCATTGAACGAAGACGATTCGGTTCCCACGCTGAGAGTAAATAGCCAATGCGTGCACCCTCACCGATTCCAAGAAAGTGGACGTTATCCAATTCAAGAGCAGTCAACAGGCAACAGAGATCTTGCAACCGTGCTGCTGGCAAATAATCGGAGATGTCATCGGAATCATCACTTCTTCCCTGTCCAAGCGGATCCATTCTCAAAACACGATACTCTTGTTGCAGCACATCAAGGTATCCTGCTTCTTCCCAAGATTGTAGATCCATCCAAAGCGAAGGATAGAGCAAAAGATATGGTCCTCGTTCACCATCAAGATCGTAAAATATTTTTCGTTGCCTCGAGACTACAAACGCCATCGTTAGTTCAATCCTCCTCCAAGCTTTTGTTCCATCATCAGAGAAAAAGCCTCGTCTTCTGCGGAGGCTTGATGGCGCCAGCGACGATGGAACCAAGCCCATTGAGGTGGATCGATACGGATTAATTCCTCAATCCTTTGATTGATCCAACGAGTAATTCTGTAAAGATCTTCCTCTAAGACTTTGGATTCCGAATGAAAGTTACCCCAGTCATAAATCTTTACTTCAAAACTACCATCAGGTTGCCGCAATGTTGTAAATCCTAATACCGGAGCCCCAGTTTTCATGGCAAACCGAGCAACACTGACCGGTGTCTTGGCCAACATTCCAAAAAAAGGTGCCCAGATGCTTGGAACATTTGTGTCTTGGTCTACAGCTAGAAACAAAATTCCATTTCGTTTGAAGCAGTTAAGAATTTTACGCATCGTCTGTGGGTCTCCTCTTGGAATCAACTCCAGATTACCCCTCTGCCGATGTTGTCGGATCAACTCATTCAGGCGTTCATCTGGAACGTTCGTTGTTACCAAGGCAGCATAGTGACCTTTTTCTGCTGCAAAGGGCAGAAGCATCTCCCAGTTCCCCATGTGAAGTCCCACAAAGATCACGCCTTTCCCTTTTGCTAAAGCCTGCTCAACAATTGGATAGCCTTCCACATTCACGTGCTCTTGATGGTTTTTCATCAAGTGGTTCAGGGCAAAGAATTCCATCAATAGCATCCCAAAGTGCTTGAAACATTCATGCACCCACTGGGAACGAGTGGATTCAGAGACATCCGGAAAGACACGTCCCAGTTGGACTTTTGCGATTCCTCTCTCCTTGGAAAGTAACCAATAAGAAAGATTACCAATACCACGACCAATCTTTTGAAGTTGACTTAGCGTGAGTCGATCTCCCAACCACAAACCGAATTTGAAGAGTTGATATTGCAGATTTCGGCTGAGTCGAATGGTCCAGGACGCTCGGGGGTCTTTGCGAAACTGGGAGTAAGAAATTGAATCAGTCATGCTTATAAACGGTCTTTTCCAGAAAAGCTCGGACTGCCTCAGCAGTTGCTGGCAAACGATGACATCTTGTATCCCTGTTGCGTAGATTGGCCAATTCAGTGGGTTCTGGAGGAGGATTGCCCGTGGCTCGTTCGATAGGTCCAGCAAACTTTGCGGGGTGTGCACATGCCAAGCTGATCACAGGATTGGATGATGAAATTTTCTGCGCTGCTGCATACCCAACCGCAGAATGTGGATCTAACAAGTAACCGTGCTTTGAATGCACTTCTTGGATGGTTGCCACAGTCTCTTCATCATCCACACGAACCGACTCAAACTGGGCTTGAGCCTTCTTTAGGTGGTTTCCAGTGAGCGTTAATTTCCCCGAAGCCTGAAATTCCATCATCCAACTTCGTAAAATTTTAGGGTCTTTATCACACAAGTCGTAGAGGTAGCGTTCCAAGTTACTTGAAATTTGGATATCCATTGAGGGGCTAAGCGTTTCTTGAACGTCTTCTTGATGGTATTCACCCTTACTGAACAGACGATGGAGGATATCATTTGAATTAGTGGCTACAATTAGTTTCTCAACAGGTAGCCCCATTTGCTGAGCATAATATCCTGCAAGGACATTTCCGAAATTTCCGGTTGGCACTGAGAAAATAACTGGACTTTCAGCACTTGGCGCCACACGACAGTGGGCATATATGTAATAGACAATTTGGGCGAGAACTCTAGCCCAATTGATTGAATTGACAGCCCCCAATCGCTGAGTTTTTTTAAATTCCACATCGTTGAAAAGAGCTTTGACAATATTTTGAGCATCGTCAAAGGTTCCGTCCACAGCAAGGTTGTGTACATTTTCATCTGTCACTGTAACCATCTGCAGTTCTTGTATCGGGCTGACTCGGCTAAAAGGATGCAACATAAAGATTTCAAGATTCTTACGGTGTCGCACACCATGAATGGCAGCGCTACCAGTATCTCCTGAAGTTGCACCAAGAATTCGTAACCGTTCACCCCTTTAGTTCAGCAGATACTCAAAAAGGTTCCCCAACAACTGAAGAGCCACGTCCTTAAAAGCGAAGGTGGGGCCATGGAACAATTCTAGTACATGTATCGAAGATACTGGATTAACAGGGGTGATGGTTGATGTTCGGAAGCTTGCGTAACTCCGTTGAATCATTGCTTTCAATTCTGATCTGTCAACAGACTCCCCCACAAACAAATCAAGTACTTCAAGACAAAGATCTTGGTATGTCAAGGAACGCCAATCTTGAAGCTTCTCTTTAATACTTGGCAACTCTTGGGGAATTAATAGACCTCCATCTTCAGCAAGGCCCATCATGACTGCATCATCAAAATTTAGCTCACTCACTCCTCCGCGGGTACTGCAATACTTCATTTATTTCCTGAATAAACTATGAACATCTAGGTTGTAAAATAGGGTGCTCCAGCACAGAATGAGATTTGTTAAGCGAATCAATGAGGTAATGTTTCAAAGCCCTTGCATCCACCACGTCAGCACTAATTTTGCTTCTCTTTCTCTAAAAGAAGCTTCATCGATCTTGCCAAGTGCAAATCCATCCCGAAGATAGTGAAGCTTCGCCAAGCATTCTTTTCGGCTCTCACAGTGGCTCCAGCCTTTCTCCTTCCGATACACCAATTGATAGTATTCCTCGTCATCAACCAAGATTGGGTGATCAATAGAATGTGGCGTAAGATTGATCATGGCTAATTCTCATTGGACTAGGAGGGCATTCTGCAGTCGTTGGCGTAGACTTCTTGCAGCCGCGAGCAGTGGGGTAATGTTTGGTTTTAGTACCCCAGGGTTCGGATTGCCGCTACTGGGGCTAGTTGCATTGGTGCCAATGTTAATTTTGTATGAAGAAATCCTCTCAATTCCCCA